>JALGZO010000612.1 GCA_025774865.1 bacterium
GCTCACGCTCGAGCCCGAATCGGCTCTCGGTGGCGGGCTCGAGCTCGATCTGCCTCCCGCTCCGCCGATGACGCCGGCCAGCGAGATTCGCTACGAGGAGACCGGTTTGGGGGATGCCGGAGTCGAGGAAGCCGGCGTGCACGAAACCACCGTCGAGGAATCCGGCCCCGGCGCGGAGCAGACCCTGGTCGCTCCGGAACGGTCGCCCAATCCCGCGCTGAGCGAGCTGCCCGGGATCATCATGCCGCCGACGGCGAATGCTCCGGTCGCGCCGCGCGCCCGACCGAGCGATCAGTCGACCCCCCCACCGCCGCCCCCACCGACCGAGATCCCGACCGACGAGCCGAGCGCACCCGCTGCCTCGAGGACCGACCTGCTGGGGATGCCCCCCGTGGCTGCGGTGACTGGCTTCTCCGGCTTCTTCCCGCGACCCGAGATTCCGCAGCCAGAGCCAGAGCCAGAGCTCCCCGAGCTGCCGGAGCTGACCGAGCAGGGGCGTGAGCCTGCGATCATCATCGGGGACGACACCGAGCTCGTTCGCGAGGGGGGTGACGTGAACGAGGTCATCAAAGACTTCCGCGAAGCGACGTCGCAGATCCTCGCCCCCGACGATCACCGCGCGCACTACGACCTCGGCACGACCTATCTCGAGATGGAGCTCTTCGACGAGGCCACGGCCGAGTTCGCCCTGGCGTCGGAAGGGCTGGAGTTCGCACTGTTGAGTCGGGAGATGATGGGTTACTGCTATCTGCGCCAGGGTCTGATCGATCACGCGATCGCGGAGCTGAAGAAGGGCCTCGCGATTCCCGACCGCGAGGAGAGAGAGAGACTCGGGCTCCTCTACAACCTCGGGATCGCTTGCAGTGTCCTCGACCGGACGACGGAGGCGATCGACGCATTCCAGAGAATCCTCGATCTCGAGCCCGGCTTCCGTGACACGAGGAATCGACGGGATCGGCTCGGAACGCACGGCCACTGAGCCGGTGGATCGCGGTCGATTCGGCCGTCGCGCTCGTCGCGTTGACCGGTTGAAGAGCAACGGATAACCTCGGCCGGCTCTCTGAATCTCCCCTCACGATCCAGGCGCGATGTCCTCCCGGTCCGTCTCCAGCCTCGGAGTATTCACGGCGCTGGTCGCGGCTTTGGGGTTCGCGCTTTCGGGGGTCCCGAACGTCGAGCTCATGACGCTCTCCACATTCGTCTCCGGTGCGCTGCTCGGTGCGATCCGGGGCGCGATCGTCGGGGCGGGAGCGATCGCGATCTACTCCTCCTTCAATCCGTACGGGCCCGCACCTCCGCCGGTCTTCGTCATGCAGGTTCTCGGGTACGCGTTCGTGGGGGTCGTCGGAGGGGTCGTCGCGGGTCGGGCGGTCGCATCCCGACGGCTGGAGACGTTCACGGGGGCTGCTCTCGGAGCCGTGCTCGGGTTCGGCGTCACCCTGGTCTATGATGTGATCACCAATCTCGGAACGGCGTGGTCGATGGGGGTGTACCTCGACCCCGGTCCCATCGTATGGGGAGGGCTCGCGTTCGCTCTCTGGCACATGGTGTGGAACGCGGCTTTCTTCGCAATCTGTGCACCCCCGCTGCTCGCGGCGGTGCGGCGGCGGAAGGTGCGCTCACTTTGAGATCGCTCGCGCTCGCCTCGATCGTAACCGCGGCGATCCCGACGGTGCTCGTTGCCGCCGATCCAGCTCCGGAGCCGCCCGCGGACTCCAGCTCCGTCGCTCCGGTGACCTCGCCCGACAGCGCCGCCGTCGCCCCTGCGGCGCCTCCCTTCGAACCCGACCCGACCGTCTGGGAGCTTTCGACGTTCCGACTCTCCCGCTCGGCGGACCTCGAGCTCGTTTCCTTCGGCGAGCTCGACGATCCGATGGAGCCGATCGGTACCCTTTCGATGGCCGATGTGTTGCGGCTGTCGCCGGAGGTCCGGACCCGCGAGCTGTCCCAGGGGCCCACGGTCGAGACGTTCGAGCTGCGGGGCGGGGGAAGCGGACGCTCTGCCTTCTTGTGGCCCGGGCGATCTCTCACGGTTCCGGGCACGTCGGGTCCGCACACGCACGAGGTCATGCTTTCCGAAGTGTCCGAGCTCCGGATCCTGCGAGGAGGGGCCGCTGCTCTCTACGGACCAGGGGCCGCGTCGGGGGTGGTCGTCGTGCGGCCGCGCGAGCTCTCTCCCGATCAACTCCACTCTCGGGCCATGGGCGAGGAAGGCGTCGACGATTACCAGCGCGGCGCGTTCCAGGTCGCGAGTCGCATCGGACCCGGGGCGGTGTTCCTGACCACCGAGTCACGCCGGACCGACGGTTTCTACGCGGGGACGAAGGAGGTCGACCGGCAATTCTCCGGCGTTTGGCGCGGGCGGCTGCCCTTTGCGTTCGAGGGCTCGTTCGGGTATCGGCTCTTCAAGGGAGACGGCCGCACCGGCTTCTTCGACCCGGCGACGATCGGACACGTCCTGACCTACCGCGACGAGATCCACGTGAGCCTCTTCCGGCGGACCCGAAACGACCGCGGCGCGTTGCTCGAGGTCGGTCTCCTTCGCGAGGATCTCGAGAACGAGGATGGGACGACGCAGACGCGCGACATCCGAAGTCCGCGGGCGGAACTGACGTTCGATCTGCCGGACCTCGCCGGGATCCGGTGGACCGCGCGCGCCGAATTGGCTCAGTGGCGGATCGATCACCAGGAGGTCGGGGATCGCGATCAGTTCATGCGTTGGGGCGGCGCGGTGCGAGCGACATGTCCGCTCGGTTCGCGCGCGTTCGTGACCGGCACCGTGCGAACCGACGGCCAGGATCAGGACACCGCCCTGCAGGCGCGACTGGAAGGCGAGTGGGCCCTCGGTCGGCTCGCGCTATTCGGAGTCGCGTCCCGGGGCGAGCACTATCCGGATCGCGGGGCGGAAGGATCGGAGACGGAGACCCACGACTCCGCGACCCTCGGCCTGCGTCTCCGGGTGGCGCCTCTCGTCGCGCGGGTTGCCGCCTTCGGGACGCGCATCGGGGACTTGCGTCCCGGACCGGAGTTCGACGCCGTGCAGGCGAGGCAACCGGTGCTCGGCGCTCCGGTCGGCGACGCCGAAATCACCGGGGGTACCGTCGGTTTCGAGACGGAACGGTTCGCCGTGCCCGGTGTGCGGTTCCTCGGTTCGTTCCTGTTGCGCTCCAGCTTCACGCAGATGGCGACCGAGAACGTGGACACCGGTGACCCATTGCCGGGCCGGCCGGAACGCACGTGGACCGGGGAAGGGCTCCTCGAACGACGCTTCTTCAAGGGAGAGTTGCTCGCGCGAGTTCGGGGTCGGCTCACGCACTATGGTGACCGCGTGGACGCCGAGGGGCTGGCGGTGCGCGACGTGTGGCTCACGGACGTGATCCTGGAGGGGGAAATCGGGGACGCTGCCTTCTTCTACCGCATCCACGATCTTCTCGAACGTATGGACGAGGTGGAGCCGGGTTTCTTCTTCCCAGGATTCTCGCGATACCTGGGAATCACCTGGCGCTTCTTCGGCTGAGATCAGAAGCGATAGACCGCGCTCGCGTGCCCCTGTCGGTTCTCCTCGGTGTCGCCCTCGCTGCGCTCCCCCGACAGAAGCATGTACCAGCTCCGAGAGACCCTCGCGTCCAGGTCGAGGGCCGTCCAGCGGAGATCGTTCGTTCCGGTAGAGAGGCCTCCGTCGGTCTCGTCACGGAGCCCGAAGGTCAGGTCCGCGTGGATCCGCGAACCCAGCGACGCTCCCGCCGTCAGCGAGTGGAGCCATCCGTCCAGCTGCTCGTTGTGGTAGCGCGTGCTTCGGATCGTGGCCGATACGTCATGAAGCGCGGGCCGCCCACTTCGTAGCGTCACCGTGGCCGCGTTCGCGGCGCCGGCACCGCCGCCTGCCGAACGCCGGAAGCTGGCGCCGAGGCTCGTGTGGGCGAGCGGTCGGACCCGAACGCCCGCCCAGGCTCCCTGGCGGTAGCTGTCGTCGAAGTCCGTTTCCGGGGTGACACGGTGACGGTACAGACGGATTGCGCGCCGCGTATCGAAGCCGGCGTCGAGCGAGACGTTCCTTCGCACGTCCCAGCGCGCGCCGAGGAACGTGCTCGTGGGGGTCAGCGACGGCTCGCGATCTGCCTTCCACCCCCGGTTGAGGTCGATCTCCTGCGTCGCGTGGGCGAAGACGGTTCCCCGGCGCAGTCGCCCGGTCACGACGAAGTACTCGCGGTCGAGCGACCCTTCGTCGTAGGAGCCGACGAAACCCGTCGTGAGACTCCCCTTCGTCTCTCGGCCGAGACTCTTCCAGCCGATCCAGAGCCCGTACTCGCGAATCCGATCGGACCAGCCGAAGTCCTCGAGGCCGGGCTGGGTCCCGCCGAAGATCCCCGCGGCCCAGTGTCCCGTCTCGTACGCGGCGGCGACACCGTCGAAGATGCTCACCGACGCGAGCGACGCGGAAATCTGCCGTCCGGCGGTGATGGCGAGCCCTCGCCCCGGGGGTCGCCAGCGGCCGAGCAGACGGTACACCCGAGTGCGGTCGTCTTGGCGGCCCTCTCCGTCGGTGAGCGTGCGATAGGTTCGGCGCGTTCGTACGTCCACGGAGACGTCCACCTGCTCGAGGAGCGCGCGTCCGTCGAGCCTCACGTCGAGGCCGGGTTGCTGGTAGTCCTCCCCGACGCCGGTGCGATCGCTGAATCCGAGGTAGCGGAAGCCGAGCCGTCCCCGAAACTTCCGCTCTCCCCGCCGCCCCGCGTCGGCGCGAACGGCGGGGGGAGGAGACGACCCGGCGGGAGGCTCATCGAGCGATCGGAAGACCGGGGCGAACGTGACACGGTCGCCCACGGAAAGCTCGACTTCCGGGTCCTTCCGAGTGCACGAAGCACGGCGGGACGAGAGGGCCGTCACTTCGAGCGTGGTAATCGCCGCCCCGTCTCGAACGACGGTGACGATCATGCCCTTCGTGAGGCCGGCCTCCGATCCGGCGTCGAGGTAGATGGAGGATGACGTGAGATAGCTGATTCTCGCCTCCGCCGGTTCGCTCGCGTGGACGGGACACGTCAAGGCGACGCCGGCGAGGGCCAGCGTGACGATCGCGGCGATCAACTCGAGCCCCGGGGGTGACAGGCCAGGCAGGCCTCGCTCTCGTACACGTAGCCGTTCTCTCCGCTGTGATCTTCGTCGGTCTTCTGCCGGTCGCTGTGGGGGTGGCAGCCGAAGCAGCTGAACACCGACGGATCCGTCGGATTCACGTGGCAGTCGGAGCAGCTCGTCCACTCGTTTCGGTGACGGCCGCTGTAGATGGGGAAGAAGGGTCCGTCGTGATCGAACGTGGCACCTTCCCACTGCGACGTCCCGTGGCACGACGCGCAGTCGGTACCGAAGCCGCTGCCGAGGTGGTCCGGGTTCGTGGTCGCCTGGTAGTCGGCGAGGTGGCACGACACGCAGGCCGGATCCGTCCCGGCAAATACGTCGTCCACGTGGCACGCCTGGCACTCCACGGTCCGGTGGGCACCGGTCAGCGGAAACGCGGTGAGGGAGTGGTCGAACGTCGCGGGCACCCAAGCCTGCGTCGAATGGCAGGACACGCAATCCGTCGAGAGCCCGGCCGCGAGGTGCGCCGGCCGGACGGTCGAATCGTACTCGTTGCGATGACAGCCGACACACTGGTTCGGAGCGCCCGTGAACTCGAACCCGGGGTGGCATCCGCGACAATCGGCCCCCACGTGGGCGCCGGTCAGGGGGAAACCCGTCAGAGCGTGGTTGAACGTCGTGCCGGCCCACGAGTAGGTGGAGTGGCACTGCGCGCAATCGGTCGGGAACGCCGCCGGGACGTGGGCGGGATTCGTAGTGCTTTCGTAGGCCGGCCGGTGACACACCACGCACTCGGTGGGGGTGTTCGCGAACTGCAGCGACGCGCCGCGCGTCTCGTGACACGCACCGCACTCGAGAGTCCGATGGACTCCGGTCAGGGGGAATCGCGTCGCTCGATGGGAGCGGACCTCGTCTCCCCGGTCGACGAAGTTGCGCGTGGTATGGCAGCGATCGCAATCGCTGCCGAGCTCACCGAAGTGGACGTCTTCGTGGCACGCGGCGCAGGTCGTACCCGTCACGGTCTCGAACTCGAGCGTGAGGTGGCAGAGGAGGCAGGGAACGTTCTCGTGCGCGTGCTCCAGGGGAAAGCCGAACTGGGAGTGGTCGAAGTCGGGCCCGATGGTCGCCGGGCTCCAGCTCTTCGCGTCGTGACAGTTGCGACAGTCGGCCCGGAACGAGCCGTGCGGATTGTCGGGAGTCTCTTGGGCGGGCAGCGGAACGACGCTGGCGAGAAGCCAGCCGAGCACCGTGATCGCGAGCCGGTGCCCGCGGGGTGACGGACGGTTCATCGGGTTCCCTCCTCGAGCGGCGGGGAGGGGCCATGGCAATCCTCGCACCGCCGTGAGACGGGCCGGTACCGGGGGCTCGTCGAGCCGTCGGCGTGCACCGTGGGCGCGTGGCACGCCTGGCAGGCGGTCCTCGCGTGCGCGCCCACCAGGGAGAATTCTGCGTCGCGCTCGTGATCGAATCGCGCGGCCGGCCCCCAAGCGTCGAGGCCGTGGCAGGAGGAGCAGGCGCCCCGATCCTCGAACTGCCCGCCGTGCGGATCGCGATGGCAATCGCGGCAATCTCGGTGGCGGATCTCGAACCCGAGGTGGGGAGTGGCTCCGGCATCGATGAGAGTGGACGCGAGGCGGTCTCCCTCGAGCTCGCGGTGGCATTCGAAGCAAGGGATCGCCGCGTGTGCACCTTCGAGAGGAAACGCGTAGGTGGCGTGCACCGTCGCGTTGACGTGTGACGGGGAGAACCGATCGTGGTCGTGGCAGGAGAGGCAACCGTCGCTCGCCGGACGCTCCCCGTCCTGAGCGAATCTCCCCCGGTGGGGATCGACGTGACAGCTCCGGCACTCGGTGTCGGCAAAGCGGAACCGGACTCCCGCCGCGCCCAGCTCCCGCCCCGAATTCGGGCGGGCGCGGTCCGGAGCGTGGCACGACCGGCAGTCCGCCTCCACGTGACTTCCCGACAGCGGAAACGCGAGCGTCTGATGATCGGCCACCGCGAAGGTGGAGGGTCTGAACCCCTCGACGAGGTGACAGGACTCGCAGTCGCCGCCGTCCGACCGGCCGGCCAGCTGCGTCCCGTGCGGATCGGCATGGCAGTCGACACATCGCGCGTGCGCCATCCGTAGTTTCACACCGTCCCCTTTCGTCGTGACGTGGCACGCCTCACACGCCGCGCTGACGTGCCTCCCCTCGAGCGGGTAGGGTCCGTCCGCGTGCATCGCCACGGTGAACGTGGAGGGGCGAAAGCGATCGACTCCGTGGCATTGCGCGCAATCGGCGCGGCGACCGGCGATCGTGGCGAGACCTTGATGAGGATCGGCGTGGCACGAGGCACAGTTCGAAGACGCGGGCTGGTGGATCCATCCCGCTTCCGATTCGTGGCACCCGGCGCACGACACCTCGCGGTGGGCGCCGCGAAGCGGGTACCGAGTGCTCTCATGATCGAAGCCGGTGTCGATGATCTTTCGGAAGTCGTGCTCGGTGTGGCACTTGGCGCAGTCCGAGCCGAGTCGTCCCGCGTGGGGATCCGCGTGGCAGCTGGCGCACGCGACCTCCAGCCCGAGCCAGGTTGCCCGGCCGGGTCCGCCGTCGCGGAGCGTCATGACGGCGGACTCGTGGAACTCCTCTCGATGACAGGTGCGGCACTCGGCCTCCCGGTGGCGCCCCCGCAGCTCCCAGCCGGCGCGCCGATGGTCGAACGACGTGTATCCCCTCTTCCCCCAGTGAACGATCTCGAAGTCCTTCCCGCCGTGTTCCTGATGGCAGGTCGCACACTCGCCGAGGCCGTCGGCGCCGTGGAGGCCGCGCCCTTGCGCGCGCAGCCATTCGATCTCGACGTGGCACTCGAGGCATCGCGCGTCCAGCTTCGCCTCGCCGATCCCGTGACACTCGAGACACTTCAAGACACCCTCCAGCTCCGCGTGCGCTTTCGACAGGGGGCCCGGCGAGATCTGGGCCGTCACCCGCAGCGGCGCGGCGACGAATCCGAGCGCGGTCGCGGCGACGAGCGCACGGCGGAGCCGCATCGCGAACGGGCGGCGCTCAGACCCCGACGGCATCGCGTGCCTCCGCGAGAGGCAGTTCCTTCACGACCGACGCGATGCCGAGCCGCGCGAGGAACCGGTCGGGGGGCTCGCCTCCGATCCGGACGATCACCGTGTCGTTCGGAAGTTCGATCGTCCCGTCCGGTCCGGCGATCTTCACCCGCCCCGGTTCGATCGAGACCACGGTGCTTTCACGAAGGACGCGCACGCCACGGACTCGCTCCGCTTCCTGCAACCGAGCGACGTTCCGTTCCTTGGCGCGGTCGAAGTCGCGACCTCGGTAGCTCAGCGTGACCGCCGTCTCCGTTTGGTGGGCGAGTCCGATCGCCGATTCCAGAGCGCTATCGCCCCCCCCCACCACGAGGACCCGCTGCCCGCGGAAGGCTTCCATCTCGACGATGTCGTAGAAGACGCGGTTCGACTCTTCACCCGGCACGCCGAGGCGTCGCGGCGTGCCGCGTCGACCGAGGGCGAGAATGACGCTCCGCGCGTGCACGGCGAACGTCTCGCCGCGAAGCAGGAACACGCCGCCTTCGGTCGTGACTTCCTGAACCCGGTGCCCCGAGCGGAGTCTCAATTCACGACTCTCGACGATCGTCTCCCAAACCCGGAGAAGCGTTTCCTTGGAGGCGTCAGCGATCCAGAGATCTCCCCAGAGCGGCACGCTCACCGGTTCGCCGAGTACGAGCTTGTGCCGCGGGTACCTGCGGATCGAGTCGGCGAGCGTCCCCTGCTCGAGGATGACGTAGTCGAGTCCCGCGCTCTGGGCCTCGAGACCCGCACTGAGTCCGGCCGGCCCGCCCCCGACGATCGCGAGATCGAAGATCGGTGGCGCGGCGAGGGTGGGCCGGCTCTGAACGTCGCCGGCCAGCTCCTTCGCCACGCTCTCCGCGGCGACTTTTCCTTCGTTGATGGCGTTCTTGATGAGTCCGCGCCCGCCCAGCTCACCGACGATGTAGATTCCCGGCACGTTCGACTGAAAGTCCCAACGAACGTCGGGCACTTCGACCCGGTGGACCTCGGCGCCGGTCGTGAGGAGGATCCCGCCGACCGGGCAAGCGTCGACGCACTTGCCGTGGCCGACGCAGCGCTCCACGTCCACGACGGCCAGCTTTCCCTCCATCCGGATCGCCCCTTCCTCCGGACAGGCTGGGACGCATGCGGCGCAGCCCACGCAAACGTCCGCTCGTACCACCGCGTGCAGGGTGGTCGAGTCCTCCGCCTCGCGGACCGGAGCGAGAGCCGGCGCCGACGCGATCTCGAAGACCTGGAGCGGGACTCCACAGCTCGGACAGGAAGTCGCCTTTCCGGGGAGCGACGCGTCGCAACGCGGACATCGATGGCTCCGTTCGCCGCCGCCCGACCGACGAACTTGCACGGCGATCGCGAGCGCGCACAGCGCCAGAAAACCGATCGTGGTGAAAAGGCCGCTCACGGTATTCGGATCCAGGTGGCGCCGAAGGCGACGACGACGATGACGTGGACGGTCACCGCCAGGAATGCCGTGGCGGCGAACGGTCGATGGGCCGTGTCCCAGAATCGGAAGACCCGGTTCGTGTGGTCGAGCATGCGGATCTGCTGCGAGAACGCCATCTCCCTCCGCGCGAGGCGGGACACGCGGCGCAGCCGCGCCCGATCCGGGGGTACGGCCGGCGCCGTGCGCCTCCAATAGGTCACGAGCTTGCGCGTGGCGCGTCGCCGCGCGAAATCGTCCGACACCATCCGAGCGATGATCGCGAAGATGTTGTCGCCCGGCGCCGGTGCGGCGGCCGGCGACAGCAGTCCGAGAACCAGCTCCGGAGGTAGCGCGGTCGACGCGACGATTTCTCCCGTCAGACGTCTCCTCTCGCCAGCGACCTCTTCTCGGGACAGCTCGAGGCCGTCTCTCGCTCTCGGGATGCGCACGTAGAGGTACCGTCCGACCACGCCGCTGAGCGCCACCACGAGCATGGCCGCGTACCCCAGTCCGATGAGGCCTTCGAATCGCCAGGCCGCGTGCACTGCGCCGACGACGGGGACGAGGAGCCCCACGACGACGTGCACGTCGAGCCAGCGCCCCAGCGGCCCGGTCCAGGCGAGGAACCTCAGGCGCTTCCGCACGGGGTAGAGCCAGAGAAACAGGAACAGGAAAAGCGTGAGGAGCCCCGCCGTTTGCCCGACGTAGCCGGAGGGGCGAAACCAGGGATGCAGTGGGCTCAGGAGCCGTTGGGAGAGCGGCAGCGTGTAGTAGGGCAGCCCGGCCGCCGTCGCGACGATCGGCGGCAACAGGAAGACGAACACCGCTCGCGAGACGAAGGGCCCGCGCGCTCGGGTCCGGCCGCGAGGCGTGACGTCGGCCGGCGTTGTGGACGAATTCTGGAGCTGCGTCACCACGTTCCACCCTCAATTGCACGATCTGGGCTGCCGAGTCCGCTATTCTCCCAAGTCACGGACGGACCGGCGATCCACCTGATGCGTGAATCGTCCCGACTCGGCCATCGGCTGGGGGTAAGAGATGTCACCACCCCCCCGAGGGGGTGGCTTCACCGCCGGATAGGGGATCTCTGACGGCTGAGGCCTGCGCCGGACGGTTTCTCATCCTTCGGCTGCTTCGAGCTCGCTGTTGAGATCCGAAACACCCAGCGCGGCTCGGGCACCTCGACGGCCGCCGGGCGATCCGATACCCTGCGCCCGGACACGGAGGCGGATGTGAACTGGGTCGATTGGGTGATTCTGGGAGTCCTCGGAGTCGCCGTGATCTCCGGCATGATGAGGGGAGCGGTGCGGACGATCTTCTCCCTGGCCGGAGTCGTCGTCGGCTTTCTGGTGGCGTCTCGGGAATCGGGGGCCGTCGGAATGGTGCTCGCGCGCTGGGTGCCCGAGAACGTGGCGGCCGCGATCGGCTTCGTGCTCGTCTTTCTCGGGGTGGCGGTGGCGTTTTCCTTGGTCGCCTGGCTGCTGCGACGGATTCTCGAGGGTCTCTGGCTGGGCTGGGCCGATCGCATGCTCGGCGCCGGGCTCGGACTCGCGCAGGCGGCGGTGGCGCTGGGGATCGCGGCGCTCTTGGTGGAGGGATTCGGATCGTTCCCTGACGCTCGTCGCTCCACTACGTATCCCTGGGCGCTTCGGAGCGGGCGGATCCTGCTCGGAGCGATACCCCCTGATACGATCGAGCGGCTGAACTGGGACGAATTGCTCGATCAGGTGCCGAGGCTCTGGACCGCTCCCGAGGAACCCGAAGAAGAGGTGATCTAGGGCCCCGCCCGGTCCCGGGCGCAAAACCGAACGAGGAGAACATGCAGGTAAGCTCCGAGATCTTTCGCGAGTACGACATTCGTGGGCTGGTCGACCCCCAGCTCGACTCCGCCACCTGCGAGGCGATCGGGAAGGGATTGGGAACCACCCTTCGCCGCGCCGGCGCCAGGAACGTCGTCGTGGGAAGGGATGTCCGTCTCTCTTCGGATCGCATTTGCGACGATCTGGTGCGGGGCTTGACCTCCACCGGCCTGGACGTCATCGACATCGGAATCGTTCCGACGCCTTGCCTGTACTACGCGCTGTACACGAAGGATGTCGGTGGCGGGGTCATGATCACGGGAAGTCACAATCCGGCCGAGTACAACGGATTCAAGACGTCGATCGGCAAGTCTTCCATTCATGGCAAGAAGATCCAAGAAGTGCGCGAGCTGATCGTGGCCGACGACTTCGACACGGGCGCCGGCCAGGTCGAAAAAAGACGGATCCTGCCGGAGTATCTGGGGCAGTTGACGGAGGGGGTGGCGCCGGATCGCGGCCTCACCGTCGTGGTCGACGCCGGGAACGGCGTCGCGGGGCCCCACGCGCCGAACGTCCTGGAGACGCTCGGTTGCACCGTGCACAAGCTCTACTGCGAGCCCGACGGGAATTTCCCGAATCATCACCCGGACCCGACCGTGGACGAGAACCTGCGGGACCTCGTCGCGAAGGTGAGGGAGACCGGCGCCGACGTCGGGATCGCATTCGACGGCGATTCCGATCGCATCGGCGCGGTCGACGAGAAGGGGAACATCATCCGCGGTGATCGTCTCCTCGCGCTCTACGCCCGCGGCGTCCTCGCCGACGGTCCGACGTCGGTGGTCTTCGAGGTGAAGTGCTCGAAGGGGCTGATCGAGGACATCGAAGCACACGGCGGTACGCCGGTCATGTGGCGCACGGGCCACTCGCTCATCAAACAGAAGATGAAGGAGACAGGCTCGCTTCTCGCCGGTGAGATGTCCGGGCACATGTTCTTCGGCCACCGTTACTTTGGCTACGACGACGCCATCTACGCGGCCGCGCGGCTCGTCGAGATCGTCGCCAACGAGGGTGTGCCGCTTTCGGAGATCATGGCGACGATTCCGTCGTACCCGTCGACGCCGGAGCTCCGGGTCGAGTGCCCCGAGGAGCACAAGTTCGCTGTCGTGAAGGAGATCACGGAGTACTTCCGCCGGGATCACCCGGTGATCGACGTGGACGGCGCGCGCATAGACTTCGGTGACGGGTGGGGACTCGTGAGGGCGTCCAACACGACGCCGCTTCTGGTCCTCCGTTTCGAAGCGGATACGGAAGCGCGGGTGGAGGAGATCCGTAGGATCGTCGAGGCGAAGCTGGACGAGGTCATGCGCTCCGTGGTGGCCGCGTGAGCCGGATCCACTCGATCATCATGGCCGGCGGCCGAGGCACCCGCTTCTGGCCGGCCAGTCGCGAGAGCCGTCCGAAGCAGTTTCTCCCGTTCGGCGGCGAGGATTCGTTGCTGCGGCTGACCGGCCAGCGTCTGTTGCCGCTCTCGGGCGAGCGCCGGACGTGGGTGCTGACGAATGCGGCCCACGTCGATCTCGCAAGCGAGCATCTGCCCGAGGTTTTGCCGGACAGAATCGTCGGGGAGCCGGTCGGTCGGAACACGGCGCCGTGCATCGCGCTCGCGGCCGCACTGGTGCAGCAGGAGGATCCGGATGGCGTGCTGCTGGTGGCCCCGGCCGACCACTGGATCGGTGATGAGAACGAGTTTCGGCGCGCCGCGGAGTTGGCGGCGAAGGTCGCGGAGGAGCAGCGCGCGCTCGTGACGTTCGGGATCACGCCGGCGGCCCCGGAGACGGGATACGGCTACATCGAGGCGGGAGAGGCCGAGCGGAAAGAGGTCTTTCGCGTAGCGCGATTCACTGAGAAACCGGATCGCGACACCGCCGAGCGATTCGTCGCGGGCGGGCGTCACTACTGGAACAGTGGGATCTTCGCGTGGCGCGCCGACGTTTTCCTCGATGAGCTCGCGAAGCACCAGCCGGACATGGCGGCGGGCTGCCGCGAGATCGTGGAGGCGGGGAATCGGGACGCCGCGCTCGCCGCGGTCTACCCCGGGCTCACCTCGATCTCGGTCGACTACGCGGTTCTCGAAAAGGCATCGCACGTGTTCATGGTGGCGGCGAGCTTCCCGTGGTCCGACGTGGGCTCCTGGAACGCGCTGGCCGATGTGCTCCCCGCCAACGGCGACGGCAACGTGTTCGAGGGAGACGCGATCGCCTTCGACTCGTCCGGCTGCCTCGTCCGCGCCGGCTCCCGGTTCACGGCCGTGGTCGGCGTGAAGGACCTCCTCATCGTCGACATGCCGGACGCGCTTCTCGTCTGTCCGAAGGACCGCGCCCAGGACGTCAAGAAGATCGTCGAGGAGCTCGAAGGCAAGGGCCGTAAGGAACTGCTCTAGCCGCTCCGGGGCTACCCGATCCCGGTTCTTCGAACATCTTGGGATTCCACCGGGCGGAACGCCGTTCGGAGCCCGGGCTGACGAACCAAAGGCATTCTCCCCACCTACCGAGCTCGTTCGAGCCGGGAGTCGTCCCCCCGAGTGCGTCGAAAGACCCGGTCGCAACGTTGCGAATCGCACATCGCGAGCAATGCTTGGAGATCGTGACAACCGATTGAAACTCAAGGGGATCCGCGTGCCTTGCGGTCAAGGGAGCGGAATGCGGCACCGATATCCGAATGGAGAATCCGGAGCCTCAGCTCGCGGGGCGTTCCGGTGACGCGGGAGGAGCGGAACGTTCTGCTCTTTGTCGTTCTCGGAGTCTTGCTCGGGTCATTGCCGGAGATCGCCGGGAACGAAGGGGCGGGGCGGGCCGAACGTGAGGCCGACGCCGCGACGGATGAAGTCGTCGTGGTCGATCTGTTCCCGATCGATGTGAATCGAGCCGGGCCCGAGCTCCTGGACGAGCTTCCCGGGATCGGTCCAGCGAAGGCCCGCGCCATCGTAGAGCTCCGCGAGGACCGCGGCCCGTTCGCGAGCGTGGACGAGCTCGCAAACGTGCACGGGATCGGGCCGCGTACGGTCGATCGGCTCCGAGAACTGGTGACGGTCGGGGAGGTGCGCCGAGCCTCCTCCGCGCAGCAGGAAGCGGATAAAGCACCCGGAGGGCGTCTTGTCGCAGGAACGGCTCGAGACACTTTTTCTGGAGAACGAGCTGCTCACGGCGCAGCAGCTCGAAAGCGCCAAGGTCCAGCAGAAATCGTCGGGGGAGTCTCTCGACCTCAGTCTCGTGAAAATGGGGCTGATGACCGAGAGTGATTTGCTGACGGCGCTCTCACGCATCTACGACATGCCCGCGGTCGACCTCGCCAACTTCGACGTCGATCGGAATTCCGTGGAGCTGCTCCCGGCTGACGTCGCGGTCAAGTTCTCGGCGGTTCCGATCCGCAAGGTCGGCCGAACGCTCACGCTGGCGATGGCCGATCCCCTCAATCTCTACGCCATCGACGACATCAAGTTCATCGTCGGGCTCGAGGTCCAGCCGGTCGTGGCCGCCGAGAGCGCGATCAAGAAGACGATTGATCGCTTCTACGGTACTGCCAACGCGCTCAACGAGATCATGAAGGACATGGAGGACGGGGGGTCCATCGAGCTCGTCGAGGACGCGGACGACGAGGGGTACTCCGAGACCGGCGAGGACGACGCACCGGTCATCAAATACGTGAACTCGTTGCTGGCGGAAGCCGTGACGAGAAGGGCGTCGGACGTGCACTTCGAGCCGTTCGAAAAGGAAGTTCGGGTCCGCCTTCGTCAGGATGGTGCTCTCTACGAGCTGCAGTCGCCGCCGCTTCGCATGAAGAACGCGATCACCTCGCGGCTCAAGCTCATGGCGGAGCTCGACATCGCAGAGAAGCGCATCCCGCAGGACGGCCGGATCAAGATCCGAATCCAGAACCGCATGATCGATCTGCGCGTCTCGAGCCTGCCCGTGATCTACGGCGAGAAGATCGTGATGCGCATTCTGGACCAGCAAAACCTGAACGTGAACCTGGAGTCCTTCGGGTTTCAGCCGGAAGCGCTCGATCGATTCTCCAGGGCAGTCAAGAGCCCGTACGGGATGGTGCTCGTCACGGGCCCGACGGGATCCGGCAAGACCACGACACTCTACTCTGCGATCTCGAAGATCAACACCATCGACGTCAACATCATGACGGCGGAGGATCCGGTCGAGTACAACCTCGCCGGCATCAACCAGGTGAACGTCAACGACGACATCGGGCTCACGTTCGCGGCGGCGCTCAAGGCGTTCCTCCGCCAGGATCCCAACATCGTCATGGTGGGCGAGGTCCGAGATCTCGAGACCGGCGCGATCGCGGTGAAGGCCGCATTGACCGGACACCTCGTGCTCTCCACGCTCCACACGAACGACGCCGCATCCTCGATCGACCGAATGATCGACATGGGGATCGCACCGTTCCTCGTGGCCTCGTCCGTGAATTGTATCGTTGCTCAGCGGCTGCTCCGCCGCATCTGCCCCGGCTGTCGTGAGAAGCACACTCCCCATCAGGAGCTGCTCCAGGAGCTCCAGCTCGATCCCGACGAAATCGGCGACGGAAAGCTCTATCACCCCGTGGGTTGTGACGATTGTCATGGGACAGGCTACCGGGGGCGGACGGGCGTCTACGAGGTGCTCGACATGTCCAGTTGCCTCAGGAAGATGATTCTCGACCGAGAGTCGACGGCTGAGCTGAAGGCGACCGCCATCGAGGAGGGGATGCTCACGCTGCGCAGGGATGGATTACGAAAGATGCTCCTCGGGGAAACGAGCCCCGAAGAGGTGCTTCGCGAGACGTCGGCCGACTGATCGGTCCGAGGAGAAGTCGAATGGTGACACTACGTACGCTGCTGGAGGAAATGGCCAAGCTCAGGGCTTCGGACCTGCACCTGACCGCGGGAGTTCCGGGCATGCACCGAGTGGACGGCGAACTCGTCGCGTCGAAGCTGAGCGGTGTCCTCACGCCCGACCTCACGCAGCGCCTCGCCTACAGCGCGCTGAACGACGAGCAGAAGAAGCTCTTCGAGAACAAGAACGAGCTGGACTTCTCGTTCGGAGTCAAGGGCTTGGCCCGCTTCCGAGGTAACTGCTTCGTTCAGCGCGGCGTCGTCTCGATGGTGGTCCGGATGATTCCGTTCCAGGTGACTCCGCTGGAGACGCTCGGGCTTCCCAACTCCGTCGTGCAGCTCTGCAGCCTGCCTCGGGGTCTCGTGCTCGTCACTGGCCCGACCGGATCCGGGAAGTCGACCACGCTGGCGTCGATGATCGACCGCATCAACTCGGAGAAGCCGCTTCACATCATCACGATCGAGGATCCCATCGAGTTCATGCACAACCACAAGCGGGCGATCGTCAACCAGCGGGAGATCGGGGCGGACACTCAAAGCTTCGGCGACGCGCTCCGGCACGTTCTCCGCCAGGATCCGGACGTCATTCTGCTCGGGGAGATGCGCGACCGGGAAACCGTGGAGACGGCCCTGCGAGTGGCCGAGACCGGACACTTGTGCTACGCAACGCTCCACACGAACTCGGCCGTGGAAACCGTCTCGAGAATCGTGGACTTCTTCCCGTCGGATCAGCACCAGCAGGTCCACTCCCAGCTGGCGTTCGTGCTGAAGGGCGTGATCACCCAGTCTCTGCTGCCGTGTGTGGGGGATCGCGGGCGAGCCCTCGCGTCCGAAGTGCTGCTGTGCACGCCGGCAGTGTGCGCCCTCGTTCGAGAGGGAAAGGTCCACCAGATCTACAGCCTCATGCAGGCCGGACAGAAGTACGGGATGCAAACGATGAACCAGAGCCTCGTGGCCCTCCTGAATCGCAAGGAGATCTCGTACGAGGACGCCATGAACCGATGCTCGGACCCCAAGGAGTTCCAATCCATGATGGGTCGGTCCGTCACGGCCATGGTCTAGCGACTCGGGGAGTCAGGGGAACTCAGCGCCATGACCACATTCATTTGGCGAGGCAAGACCACGGGAGGCGAGACGGTGAGCGGTGAGCTCACGGTCAACAGTCGGGGAGAGGCGCTCGCGCAGCTCCGCAAGCGGAAGATCATCGTCACCTCCGTCAAGCCGAAGCCGAAAGAGATCAACTTCAAGCTTCCGTTCGGGGACAGAGTCAGCACCAAGGATCTCGCGATCTTCACGCGTCAATTCGCGACGATGATCAACGCGGGTCTTCCGTTGGTGCAGTGCCTCGACATCCTTTCGCGACAGCTGGAAAAGGAAGCGTTCCGGACCATCACGAAGAAAGTGATGTCGGACATCGAGGGCGGCTCGACGCTGTCCGAGGCGTTGTCCCGGCACCCGCGGCCGTTCGACGAGCTCTATGTCAACATGGTGAATGCGGGAGAGGCGGGTGGCATCCTGGACACGATCCTGGTCCGTCTTGCCGAGTACATCGAGAAGATCGAGGCACTCAAGCGCAAGATCAAGGGAGCGATGATGTACCCCACCGTGGTGTTCCTGGTGGCGGCGGGAGCCACGCTGTTCATGCTGATGTTCATCATCCCCACATTCTCGAAGATGTTTTCGGACTTCGGGGCGGAGCTCCCGGGGCCGACTCGCGTCGTCATGGGGCTGTCTGACTTGATTCGCGGCTACTGGTGGGCGGGAGCCATCGCCGTCGGGGCGGTGGTCTTCGGGACCAAGAAATACTACAGCACGAACCGGGGCAAGCATCAGATCGACGCCTTGCTGCTGCGGATGCCGGTACTCGGCGACGTGTTGCGCAAGGGGGCGGTGTCCAGGTTCACGAGAACCCTGGGGACGCTGGTGTCGTCCGGGGTTCCGATCCTCGACGGTCTGGAGATCACCGCGAAGACGGCGGGTAACGTGATCGTGAAGGACGCGATCATGCACGCCCGCACTTCGATCCGGGAAGGAGATACGATCGCGAATCCGCTCCGGCAATCGCAAGTGTTTCCTCCCATGGTCGTCCAAATGATCACCGTCGGGGAAGAAACCGGCGCCCTGGATCAAATGTTGACCAAGATCGCGGATTTCTACGATGACGAGGTCGACACGGCGGTCGACGCCCTGACGTCGGTCATCGAACCGGTCATGATCGTCGTGATGGGGGCAATCGTCGGCGGGATGGTGGTGGCGATGTACCTGCCGATCTTCAAGATGGTCGACGTCATCGCGGGATAGGACACGCCATGGATTCGAACTCGCAGAAGGGCACACTCGCCTCGCAGGTCCGTCGGCTGATTCTCGTGCGGTTGCTCGTCATGTCCGTGCTCGGGATCCTGCTCTGGGGAGCCGCTCAGGCCGGGGCCCTGCGCGTGAGCGCGGGCCCGCCGCTCGTCATGTTGGGCGCGGTATGGGTGTTGACGGCCTGCTATTGGATGGGGATGCGGTTCGGGATCCCACTGGCGGGTCTCGTCGCCGTGCAGCTCGCGCTGGACCTCGCGCTCGAAACGTCTCTGGTGGTCGGCACGGGCGGAATCGACAGCCCGTTCGTCCTGCTGTATTTCCTGACGGCCTTCACGGGCGCGATGTATCTGGGCCGCCGGGGTGCGATCATTACCGCAGCGGGAGGAATCGCGGCGCTCACCGCCGTCGCGATGGTCATCGGGGACGGGAGCGGGATCCCGCTCGATCGGAACCGGGTGATCTACGAGATATGTGTGCACGCGGCGGCGCTCCTCCTGCTGGGTCTCCTCTCCGGCTACATCGCCGAGCGGTCCCGCCGGGTCCGTCTCGAGCTGCAGGTCACGTCCGAGGAGCTGGAACGCGTCATGGCGTCCACCGATCGGATTCTCCAGAACATGCCGATCGGGCTGATGACGGCGTCGAGTCAGGGGACAATCTTGCGCTCCAATTGCGCCGCTCGCGAGATTCTCGGCGTCGATCCCGAGGACGATCTCGTGGGGCAGCCCCTCGCCGAGTTCCTCGGCACGTTCGCGCCCAAGCTCAGCGCGACGGTGGACGACCTGCTGGTCACGCGGGAGTGGTCGGTACGTGAAGAGATTCTCGTGGAGAAAGGTTCCGGAACGCATCCGATCGGCGTGGCAGTCACGCCGCTCGTGCACGACGGCACGGCCCTCGAGGAAGTCATCGTGACGTTCACCGACCTGCGCGAGGTGCGTCGGATGGAGCGAGAGATGCGCCGGTCGGAGCAGCTCGCGACCCTCGGGGAGCTCGCGGCGGGTGTCGCCCATGAGATCCGTAATCCCATGGCGTCCATCTCCGGCGCGGTCCAGGTGCTTCGAGCGGAGGTGAAGTCGGACGGCGATGAGGCTGAGCTCATGGACCTCATCGTGCGCGAATCGGATCGGCTGAATCGCATCATCGACGGCGTTCTCGACTACACGCAGGATCATTCCGGGTCGCGCAGCGTCCACGACCTCTCCGAGACCGCGGTCGAGGTAACACGCCTCGTGCAGCATGATCACGATCTCTGCGCGGGGAAAACGATCGCGGTCGAGTTCTCCGAGGACGGCGATTTCCGGGCCGAAGTCGAAGAAGCGGGGATGAAGCAGGTCTTCTTCAATCTGATTCGGAACTCCCTCGAGGCGATGGAGACCGGCGGTACCCTGCAAATCAGGGGCGAGAACTCGGGCAGTGGTCGCATTCGGGTCGTCTTCCGCGATGACGGTATCGGGATCCCCCCCCACGAGCTCGATCACATCTTCAAGCCGTTCCATACCTCCAAGGACGAAGGAACGGGACTCGGACTCTCGATCGCCTCGAGAATCGTCGAGGGTAACGGCGGCACGATCCAGGTCAAGAGCACGCCTGGAGTCGGCACTGCGATCGCGGTGGATGTCCCGGCCGCGCGCGTCGCGCGCGCGCACGCTCCGCCGAGCTCTTCCGTCGCCGCCGAAGCGAGCGCCTGATGGCCAACGAGAGAATCCTGGTCGTCGACGACGAAGAGAGCCTTCGCCGGTTCCTCTCGATCATGCTGTCGCGCGAGGGCTACGAGGTCACGGAGGTAGCCGGGGGTACCGAGGCGCTGCGCGCCTTCGAGAAAGACTCCTTCGACGTGGTCATCTCCGACATCCACATGTCGGGAATGTCGGGGATCGAGCTTCTCAAGGGAATTCAAAGCCTCGATCCGACCGTTCCTGTCATCATGATGACGGCGTATGCGTCACTCGACACGGCGATCGAGGCCGTGAACCACGGCGCATTCCACTACTTCGTGAAGCAGACGAAGAACGAAGAAATCAAGATCGTGATTCGTCGCGCGATCGAGATGCGGGGGTTGCGGCGCGAGAATAGGTACCTGCGACACGAGCTCACCAGCAGCCAGAAGTCCCGACGCATCATCGGGAACAGCCCGCGGCTCGAGCAGGTGTTCGAGACGGTCCGCAAGGTCGCGAAATCGGACTCGACCGTGCTCCTCTGCGGCGAGAGCGGAACCGGGAAGGAGCTGTTCGCCCGTGAGATCCATGCGGCGTCGAGCCGCGCGTCAGGGCCCTTCGTCTC
>JALGZO010000613.1 GCA_025774865.1 bacterium
ATTTCGAGCAGCCCGCCGACACCCGCTACCGACAGGCGTACGAACCGTTCCTCGCCGCGTTCGAAGATGAGGTCCTGGAGTTCCGGCGGCCGGTACTGGTCACTCACGGCGACAACCACGAGTTCGTCGTGGACCACCCGCTGGTCCATCGCACGACCGGCAGACGCCTTGACAACTTCACACGTCTGCAAGTCCCCGGTTCATCCGAAGTGGGCTGGATTCGGGTCGTGGTCACGCCGGGCGCCGAAGTTCCGTTCGCCTTCGAGAGTCATGTCGTTCCGAAGTGGAAGTACTGGTAGCCCCCAGCTTCGCCGTGCGGACCGCCTCAGACTCCTCAGAAGCTCAGCGTGATGCCGAGCTGGACACGTCGTCCGGCCCGACGCATCGCCTCGTCCACCCCGTCGATCCGCATCCCGTCGCCCCGCGCCTCGTTGTATACCAGGTACGTGTCGTCGTCGAACAGATTGAAAACCTCGAGCGACAGTCTGATGACCAGGCGGTTCCCGGCGCTGATATCGCGGGCGATCTTCGCGTCGACCGTCCACATCGACGCGTTGCGCTGATCGTTGCGACGACCGGTCGGATAGAACAGCCGCGGGACCGGCACGGTATCAACGGACGGACCACGATGAACCAGACCGCTTTCGAGCAAGGAGTACGGCAGACCGGATTCCCAGCGCAGTGCGCCTCCGAGCCTGAATCCCCACGGTGTGATGCTCGTTGCCCGGACCGTGAACAGGTGTCGCTGGTCGCCCGCCTGATGGCCCGGCGTCACGTCGATCCGGTTGCGCTCGTCCCCGGCCAGAGGGTCGAACGTCGTGGCCGTGCCCTCGAGCTCGGAATAGGTGTAGGAGGCCTGCATCTCCCAGCTGCGATACTGGCGCCGGATCCACTCCAGCACGAGTGCCCGGTAGTTCATCGACTCCAGGTTGCCGACGAGCAGGACCTCGCCCCACGCAGGGTCGAGGACGGCATCGCCACCGTCGTGGTTCAGGTCGACGTGCCCGAGCTGGCTCCGGTAGCGCCGGTCGACCAGACGGACGACGAGCTTGGTTTCGGTCAAGATCTCGTGCTCGAACCCGGCAGTCCACTCATCGTGGTGAGGCGTTTGCAGATCGCGATCCACGATCTGTACGTTCGGACGTGGTTCACCCTGGGCCGGCTCACCGGTCGCACCGATCCCGTCCGGCACGACGGTATCGAACGTCACGGGCTCCGATTCGATCGTGGCGAGCCCCGGATGCAGCCGACCGTGGTATCGCCGGGCGGACAACCACAGCTTGGTTCTGCCTCTGGACCAGGGGTCCCAGCTGACACCCACGAACGGCGCAAGGCGCGTGTCCGCGATGGCGAGGTCCTCGGGCCTCCGGGTCCAGCCCGCCTCGACCACGCCGCCCGTGCTCGACGAGACGAACCCTCGGCCACGGAGCTCCGTTCGCTCCAGGCGAAGGCCGACGGTCACCGCCAGATTCGAGATCGGTTTGATCTGATCCTCGGCGTAGAGTCCCCAGTACGCGGACGCGGCGCGGCTCTCATGGATCGACTGCGGTGCGATGCGTGCCGCCAGTAACTCTCGGCTCCCGCCATCGTCGACCGTACGAATCAATGTCGGGCCGCGTTTCATGCGGCGCCCGAACTGCTCGTCCTCGATCACGGCACCGAGTGCGAGTTGGTGGTCGGCGCCGATCGAGCGCCCCGCGTAGATCGTCGCATCCACCTGAAGCGACACGCGGCGGTCGTCCTGATCGCGTATCAGGTAGGCCGGACCGGAGACCCTGTGTGCAAGCAGATCCAGACACTGAAGTCCTGAATGCTCGGCATCCGTCCCCGCGACACAGGCGTTCGTTGCCTCGGGCCGATCCGCGCGCGTTTCGTAGGACCTTGCCTGATAGGCCAGAACCGTCTCGACGAGGATCCTCGGGGAAGATGGCATCGTCCACGTAAGCGCGTAGCGCGGGCCCCCGCTGGTGATCGAGCTCGCGCTGTCCGGACCGATCCACGAGCTCACGCCCACACGGCTCATCGAGAGATCTTCACGCGCGAACTCGAACGCCAGCTTGTTGCGAGGCGAGACCTGCCATGTCAGACGATCGGAGTGCGCCGAGGCCTCTGTCGGGACGGCCTGCAGGCTCGACGTGGTATTGACCGGATCGTCGCGCCGTGTCCCGTCGTGCGCCATGCGAAACCAGAGACGGTCTTTGATGAGGGGGCCGGAGAACAGAAATCCCGCTCGATACCCATCGAAGACGAGATCCTCGTCCCTGGCGTTGCCGTCGAAGGCGTGCGATCCGTATCGGACCTCGAACACGCCCTCGAGCATGTTGCTACCTTGCTTCTGAATGATGGGGGCGAATCCGCCCTGGGCCCGGCTGAATTCGACTCCAGCCCCGGATCTGATGATTTTCATCTCCGCGATCGAGTTCGTTGACATGCTGGCGATGACTCGACCGACCAGCGGATCGACATTAGATACACCGCCGACGACCACCTCGAAGTCACGGCTTCGCGACCCGTGAACATTCGCACTCCCGCCGGCGCCAGCGTCCTGTACACCCGGAGCCAGCGTTAGCACGTTCTCGTAGAAGCGGCCGGGCACGGGGAGGTCTTGAATGAACTCGTCGGTGAACCGGGTGGTCTGCGCCGTACTTTCGAGATCGACGACATCGGACGTCGCGGTCACGCGGACGCGTTCCGTGACCGGTTGACCGGTGGCGAGCTTCACCAGCATCGCGGGAAGGACTTCGGCCTCCTTCGCCATCTTCTCGGCGAGTCCCAGGGGCAAGGGCACGGCCTGCTCGATGCGATACCACGAGTCGGACGAGTTGACCCGC
Organism: bacterium; assembly: GCA_025774865.1. Taxonomy (GTDB): domain Bacteria; phylum ARS69; class ARS69; order ARS69; family ARS69; genus JALGZO01. Next base: position 2,832 of record JALGZO010000613.1, read on the forward strand.
GAGGAGTAGTCGACGGCCACGAATGATGTATACGGACTCATCAGGCGGTAGCTCAGCGCCAGATCGGTTACCCTTTCGCGCACCTCCGACTGGGACAGTCCGGAGGTCGGCAACAGCAGGGCCTTGATCCGGTGCCGCGCCCACACCGAGGCCAGGGCGGCGTGAGAATCTGCGTGATCCGGAAGAACCACGGGAAGCTCCTGTTCCCAGTACTCCCCGCCAAGATAGCCGCGGGCAGTGATCGTGCCTTCGGCCGCATGGTCGTAACGCCCGATCAGGTACAGGTTGTGCCCGGAGAACAGATCCATCGGACGGTCCGGGACCAGATCGCGGATCGGCAGTCCGCCCCAGTCGAACTCGATGTCCGTGAGATACGGCCGAGTGACCCACTGCTCGAACCGTTCGAGTGCGCGCCAGTGGTCATTGTCGTCCGGGATGAACGTGTAGGCGCCGCCTCCCACCTCGGCCATTCGATCTAGCAGGAAGTGATTGACCGAGCCGCCGATGCCGATCGTGAAGACCCGATACGACTCGGGAAGCCGGCTGACCGCCTCGATGATCTCCGACTCGTTTCCGATGTAGCCGTCGGTCAGGAAGATGATCTGCCGAAAACGACCTGGCTCCCCTTCTATTTCGAGGGCCTTCTCCAGCCCGCGAAGCATCTCCGTACCACGGCCTCCTCTCAGCTTTTCGATCCATTGCTCGGCTCTCCGGATCTCTTGGGGTTGGTTCGGCAGCAGGTGTGTCGAGAAGGTCTTGGATGTGCTGTCGAAGCGAACGAGATTGAACCGGTCCCGGTCGCCGAGCGAATGAAGGGCGTCCCTGACGAACCGCTTGGACACCTCGATCGGAAGGCCACCCATGCTTCCCGAGGTGTCCAGCACCATGACCACGTCCCTGGGAGCGGCCTCCCCGGCGTCGATCAGACCCTTGGGTTGGACGAGAATCGTGAAGAAGCCCTCGTCCCCGGAACGGTGCGTCAGTGTACCGAGGGCCGGTCGTTCGCTGCCGACGTTCCAGCGCACGACGAAGTCCTTGTTCGGGATGCTGGAGGCCTCGGCCAGATCGACCACGGCCTTCGTGGGATGGGTTCGGCGGACGTAGATCGTTTGATTGGGACTGACGACGTCGTCGAGCGGCACGCCGGCATCGATCTCGACGTGGACGGCAACGTCGTGGCCCGAGCGCTGGCCGGCCCCGAGTCGACGCGGCGTGACCACCGGATCCGGCCTCGCGACCCCGGGATCGACCCCCGGGTTGTAGCGGGGCCCGACGACCAACGGGAAGACGTACTGGTAGACCCCATCGGTGTACTCGAGTAGTTCGACCGTGCGGATCCGTATCCGGATTTCGTCGCCCGGCATGAGATTAGCGATGGTCTGGACGAAGATGTTCGGCCGCTGCTGCTCGAGCAACGCCGCCTGATATCCCTCGTCGCGCGCCTCCTCGTAGATGCGTCGGGCCTCCTCGCGACGATGGATCTCACCGCGAATGACCTGGCTTCCGCAGTGCATCTCGAAATCGTCAACAGCAGCATCGTCGCCGAGCGGAAAGGTGTAGGTGACCTCGATGGGATGTGAGAACGGGTTGTCGAATACTTGCTCGACGATCGTGCGCGCGACGAAGGACGTGATCTCGACCTTCACATCGGTGTGACGCAGGGGCAGTTCGACGACGCCGTGGTACTGGTCCACGGTCCGCAGAGCGCCCGGGGTCGACGGTTCCGCGATCGTCGTGTCGGCCAACGTTCCGCCGGACATGAGGACGACCGCCAGCATCAGCGAAGCGTGGAGGTGGATGTTCATCGAGAAGCCTCCCGTGGTGTCGGCGCGATGCGCGCGGAGGCTTTGTACTTCGAACGCGGGAGGTCGGATCCGACTCGCGAGCGCCGTCGCTGAGTCGCTACCGCGCACTCTGCGGTCGGTAGTTCCGCAACGGCGAGCGATGGGTTCGGTGGCTGGAATCCGCGGTCAACGCTCCGCGCTGCAAGCAGCGGAACGTCAACGAGCTAGGAGACGACCGCGGGTCCGTTCACGACAGGACGAGCGACCGCGGGCGTGTCTGGCACGCGGGCGCTACGAGCGGTGCTGTCTCGGATGTTGCGGTGTTCGATCCGCGAGTTGCTAGCCCCGCCGACGAGCGTTCCGGTTCCTCGAGCGAGGCTGGCGACGGTCGCTGTCCGCGACGTAGCGCCGGGGCGCCGAGCGGGGCGAGCGAGGCGCGCCTGATCGATCGTCCCCGGACCGGACCGCGGCGAAGCCGTTGACCGTTCGTCGCGGGATGCGCGACCCGATCCTGCGTTCGACCGCCCGGACGAGTGCCTCGTCGTCGGACGTCACGAAGGTGTAGCCCTTGCCCTCTCGCTCGGAACGGCCCGTGCGCCCGATGCGGTGGGTGTAGGCGTCCACCGTTCCGGGCATGTCGAAGTTGATCA
>JALGZO010000614.1 GCA_025774865.1 bacterium
ATCGCCACGACCGACGAGTGGCATCAGCACTACGCGAGCTGGGCCCAGGCCGGCGGGCTCGGCCCGAAGATCGGAGCGTTCGTGACCGGCGCCGGGCGGTTCATGTCCGCCACCGGAATCCCGCTGGGCGGCGCCACGGCGTTCGCGGCCGTCATCGTGGTCTCGTTCGCGCTCACCACCCTCGACTCGGCCACCCGGCTTCTGCGGTACAACGTCGAGGAGATCGGACGCTCGCTCGGGTGGGCGGTGCTCGCCAACCGCTACGTCGCATCGGGGGTCGCGGTGTTCTCGATCGCAGGCTTCGCGTTCCTGAAGGTCGGAGGCAAGCCGGCGGGCATCATCCTCTGGGAGCTCTTCGGCACCACGAACCAGCTCCTCGCCGGCCTCGCGCTCATGACCGTCACCGTCTGGCTCGCGAAGCTGAAGCGTCCCACCCGCCCCGTGCTGCTGCCGATGGTCTTCATGTTCCTGATGACGCTCACCGCGATGGTGACCAAGATCCGCCAGTTCTGGGCGCAGGAGGCATGGCTCGTGCTCGCGTTCGGACTGCTGCTACTCGCGCTCGCAGCCTGGCTCGCGACCGAGGGCGTCGTGTCGCTGTGGCGGCTCTCGCGGAAGCGGGCCCTCGGAGGAACCGCGCCCGTGGAGTCGGTCGGGCGGTGACGCCGGTCGGCTCGTGAGTCGTCGGGTGGCGATTCGTCGGGTGATGATTTCCGCCGCGAGAAGAAATCCTCGAGCCGAATCCGCAACACTCGCTCCAGCGCCGCGAACCCCGCACCGATTCCGGCCCCGAGAGCCACGCCGGCGAGTACGTCGAGCGGATAGTGCACGCCCACGTACACGCGCGAGTACGAGACCACGATCGGCAAGACGAGAATCGGCCACCAGCGACGGAAGCGCAGGGCCAGGAACGTCCCGGCGGCGAACGTGTTCGCGGCGTGCGAGGACGGGAACGACGACGCGTACGCGTCGATGAGCTGTCGCGTTCCCTCGATCACGTGAAACGGGCGGGCCCGGTCGACGATCGGCTTGATTCCGCTGGATGCGACTTGGTCCGCCGCGACCACCGCGAGAATCGCGAAGAGCACCCCGATCCGGGTCTCGGTGGAGCCTCGCGCAAGCGCCACCAGGAGCCCGACGATCACGGGGATCCGCCAGTAGGTGAAATCCGTGATCACGGGCATGGCCGCATCGAGCCAGCCGGCCGTCCACTCCTGGTTGATCAAGACGAAGAGTCTCGCGTCGAGCGCGAGGAGCTCGCTCACGACGCCGGCTCCTCCAGCCAATACGGCGAGTCCCACGCCACCTCACCGTCGGCCAGCACGACGCGCACGTAGAGCCAGGCCGCGGGCGGCCCCGACGAAACTGCGGCGAAGGACCGGGTGACGCGGCGCCCGCCGCCGTAAACCGTCTCGACCGACCCGTCCGGCCCGATCACCTCGACGAGCTCGATCGGCTCGGGCGCGATCACCTCCACGACGAGCGGATCCTCCGGCCGGCGGTCGAGCGTGGCGCCCGGCTCGTTCTCGCCCCACCGGCCGGCGAGCAAGATTCGAGCGCCCGAAGTCCCGTACACCCGTCTCTGGCGAATCGCGCTGAGCACTGCGTCGCGCGTCCGGTGTCCGGCGCGGAACGCCGCCAGCCCGTTCGTGGACGAGCCCACGCTCCGCATCCCGGGATGGCCGTCGTGGGTATCGCCGGAGGCGACAATCCCGAGGCGGTGACCGAGGTTGAACGCGTCGCGCACGAACGCGCCCTCCACCGGCCGGTAGATCGCCCGCTCGGCGCCGGGAAACTCGGACGAGCCGTGAATCGAGCAGATCTCGACGACGCGTTCCCGCTCTTCGTCCGACGGGACGCTCCAATCGACCGCGATCGGACCGCCGGCGGGGTGGTGCGGTATCGTCAATCCCCCGAAGGGCGCGATCCTCGCCCACAGCTTTTCCGGGGTGTCGCTCTCGGGCGAGCGGAAGTCGAAGACGTCACCCTCGGAGCCGGGGTAGTACACGTTGCGATGCCCCCAGGTCCAGGACGTCCACTCGTAGCCCAGGAGGGTGACAAACCGGCCCGGCTCGTGGGCGGCCTGGGTCGCGCGTCGGACGGCCTCCCAGCCGCCTCGTTCCGTGAGGGGAAAGAGCCCGTGCGCATCGTGGTCGGTGACGGAACATACGTCGAGCCCGGCCACGTCACGGGCGAATGCGTACAGATCGGCCGGCGCCCCGGTTCCGTCGGACAGCGCCGAGTGCGAGTGAATGTCGCCCCAGAGGATGTCCCGGAAGGGCGAGTCCCGCTCGACGAGGACGAGGTCGTTGCGGCCGGCCAGTGCGCCGTCCGGCGTGGTCAGAAACGCTTCCAGCCGGTACAGCCCCGGTCGCTCGACCCCGATCCGGCGGACCGCGCTCGATTCGCTCGGAGCGACCCGCCAGGACGCCAGCGTGTCCGGCGGATCGGGCGTCGCGCCGGGAGCGATGGCGAGCGGACGCAGCACGAGCGCCAGCTGCCCCACGGGCAGCTTCGCGCGATTCCCCTGCCGGTCCAGCCCGAACACGCGAACCTCCAGCTCCTCGCCGGGATCGACGACGTTGCGGGCCGCCACCGCGAGCGTCACCGCCGCACCGGGCAGGATCTCGAGCGTCGGCTGCTCGGCTACGGCCTCGAACCAGCCATCACCATCACCGTCCGTCTTGATGAGAAGTTCCTCGAAATCCTCGGCATAACTGTCTGCCCGGGAGAGACTTCCCACGCCGCCGTGACTCGAGTCCCCGTAGCAGAAGCGGAGCGTGTCCCCCGGTGCGAGCGCCCCGCCGGCGGGTCGCGCAACGACGGTCATGGGGACGCCACCTTCGTAGATCTCGACCTCGACACCTTCCGCGGAGCAAGCGGCGGTCGTGTATCCCGGGAAGCCCGGGCGACGCACCTGCGGCGGTGACCAGTTCCAGAACGGCGAAACCTGGAGCACCACCCCGCCGCCTTCGGGAAGACCGGACGGCCCTGCGACCCACTCGACGACCCAGGACCCCCGCGAGCTCGCCACCACCGGGTCGTCCGGCACGATTCGCACCGACCCCTCCGCGTCCTGGGGCGACGGTCCGACCGGCCCCTCGCCCGTGGCTTCGTCGTCGTCGCCTCCGCAAGCGGCCGCTGTACCCACGGCCACGAGGGCCACGGCGACTCGGGCGCAGAATGCACGACGACCGCGCCGTGCGGTCGAACGGACGGCCAGGATCGGTGTCACGGAGCGGTTCCTCAGGCGGGGCTCGCGGCTCCTCGCCTCTCGCGCAGCTTCTTCGTCAGCTTCGGAACGATCTGAAGCGCATCCCCGACGAAGCTGTAGGTGCTGATCTTGAAGATCGGGGCATTCGGATCCTTGTTGATCGCGAAAATCGTCTCGGAGGTCTTCATGCCGGCGAGGTGCTGGATCGCGCCGGAAATACCGATGGCGATGTAGAGTTTGGGGCGCACGGTTTTCCCGGTCTGTCCCACCTGGTGGGGATACGGGATCCAGCCTGCATCGACAACCGCACGGGAAGCGCCCACGGAGCCGCCGATCTCCTCGGCGAGCTCACGCACGACGGAGAAGTTCTCCGGCACCTGCAGTCCCCGGCCGCCGGCCACGATCACGTCGGCGTCGGCCAGGTTGACTGTCTCGCCTTCCTCTTTCTTGAACGCGACGATCTCCGAGTCGAGCGCTTCGGGCGGGATCGCCGCGGCCTCTTCGGTGATCGGCGGTGCCTCGCCCGAGCCCGGGCCGGGGTCGGCGTAGGCGCGCGGGCGCACGGACGCGACGGCAATACCGTCCTTCGTCCACTGGATGCCCTCGAGGAGGCGCCCGCCGTAGGCCGGCCGGCGGGCCATCAGCCCACCGTCTTTCCATTCGATCTCGAGACAGTCGGAGGCGATCCCGGTGCCGAGGCTCGCCGCGAGACTCGCGGCGAACTCATGCCCGCTCATCGTGGCGCCGACGAGCACGGCCGAAGGCGATCGTTTCCGGATCACGGCGGCGGCAGCATCGACGTACGGCCTGGGCCGGTACCGCTCGCGCTCCGCGTCCGACACGCAGACGACCTCGTCGATCGACAGCCCGCCGAGCTTCGCCGCGAGCGGGGGTGCCTCTCTTGCCAGAATCAACGCGACGACTTTCGCCGACGTTGCCGCCGCCAGCTCCTTCGCTCGAGCGAGCAGCTCGCGGGTGACGGGATGGACCTCCCCTCTCCAGTGCTCGGCGACGACCCAGATTTCGTTCGACATTGGAACCCGACCCCCGCGGTTCGCGACCGACACTTCCGGACGCGCTTCGCTCTAGATGAATTTCCCTTCGGCGAGCTTCTCGACCAGTGTGTCGACGAGCTCGTCCGTCTCGCCCTCAAAAAGCTCCCCGGAAGAACGTGCCGGCGGAACCCGACGCTCCGCGACGCTCGTGGCGGAGTCGGCCTCCACCTCGAGGTCGGCCAGCGACCACTCGGTGACCGGAGCCCTCGCCGCCTTGCGGATCCCCAGGAGAGATGCGTAGCGCGGTTCGTTGATGTCCTTCGTCACCGCGATCACGGCCGGCAACTTCGCCTTCACCACCTGCCGCCCTCCTTCGAGGAGGCGCTCGACCGTGATCGTTCGCCCTTCCAGATCCAGTTCGTCGACGCGGAAGACCTCCGTGAGAAGCGTCATCCCGAGGTGGCGAGCCACCATGGGGCCGGTTGCCGCCGTGTTGGTGTCGATGGTCTGCTTGCCGGCGAAGACGAGATCCACGTCGCCGACCTTGCGCACCGCGGCCGCAAGCACGTGCGATGCCGCCGTGGCGTCGAGACCGTCGAGAGCCGCATCCTTCACGTGGATCGCGGTGCCCACGCCCATGGCGAGCGCTTCCCGGAGAACCTCGACCGCGGTGTCCGGACCGAGCGTCACCGCGGCTACGTCGCCGCCGTGCTTCTCCTTCGCCTGGATCGCTTCCTCGATGGCATACAGGTCGTACGGGTTCGTGACGTTCTGCGAGTCCGACGTCACGTCCCCATCGCCGCCCGGCTCACCACGAATCGACGGAGCTTCCTGAACCTGCTTGATTAGCACGATCGCCTTCACTCGAACCCCCTGAATTTCGCCGACGAGGAAGAGTCCTGTCGCCGGCCGAGCCCTCAGCCCGCTCCTAAAGGCGGGGGAGCACGACGCCCACTTGGGCCTGGTACTTCCCCTTCTTGTCCGCGTACGAAACCTGGCACACCTCGTCCGTCTCCAGGAAGAGCACCTGGGCGATACCCTCGTTCGCGTAGACCTTCGCGGGAAGGGGAGTCGTGTTCGAGATCTCCAGAGTGGCGTGGCCTTCCCACTCCGGCTCGAACGGTGTCACATTGACGATGATGCCGCACCGAGCGTACGTGCTCTTTCCGACACACACCGTGATGATGTTGCGAGGGATGCGGAAGTACTCGACGGTTCGTGCGAGCGCGAAGCTGTTCGGCGGAATGATGCATACATCGGTGTCGACTTCGACGAGCGAGTTCGGGTCGAACGCCTTCGGGTCCACGAGGGTCGTGTTCACGTTGGTGAAGATACGGAACTCGTCCGCGACCCGGATGTCGTAGCCGTACGACGAGACGCCGTACGAGATGACACCTTCGCGCACCTGGCTCTCTTCGAACGGCGAGATCATTCCCGCCTCCCGGGCCATGCGCGTGATCCAGCCGTCGCTCTTGACCGGCATCTCGCAATCCCCCCCCCGCCTCAGGCTTCTTTCGGCCCTTCCTCGGGCGCGCCTTCCGAGGCGGTCGCCCCGGTCTCCGCCGCCGCCGGCTCTCCGACGGGTTCCTCGGCCGCGGCAGCTGCTGCCGCCTCTGCGGCCTCCTCCTCCTCCTTCTGCAGGACGATCGCCGCGGCCCGCTCGGACATGAACCGCTTCACGGCCTTCGCGACGCCGTCCACGAGCTCCATGCCGACGCGGATCTGCCCTTCCCGGGTCTGCGCCCCGAGATGCGGCATCAGGAGTGTTCGAGGGTGGGCCCGCAGGCGGGCGATCGTGTCGCCGGGCGGCTCGGTGGCGTACGTGTCGAGGGCCGCCCCCGCCAGGTGTGCGCGCTCGAGCAGGTCGGCGAGAGCCTCCTCGTCGACGAGCCCCCCCCGTCCGAGGTTCAGCAGGAACGAGCCCCTCTTCATCCCCTCGAGATGAGCACGATCGAGCAGTTGCCGGCTCTCCTCGTCGAGCGGAACGTGCAGTGAGACGAAGTCCGCGCGACTCAGCACCTCTTGGAGCGGATGGAGTCTGACCCCTTGCACGTGACTCTCGTCGAGGTAGGGATCCGCGGCCTCGACCCGCATGCCGAACGCCTGCGCCAGCCGCGCCACTTCCCGGCCGATCCGCCCGAACCCGATGAGCCCGAGCAGCTTGCCCTTGAGCTCGGCCCCCTGGAACTTGCCACGCTCCCACTGGCCCGCCCGCACCGACGCGTCGCCGGTGTGAATCCAGCGCGCGAGGCTCAGGATCGCGCCGAGCGTGAGCTCGGCGACCGAAGTCGTGGTCGCTCCCGGCGTGTTCACGACCCGGATCCCGCGCTCCGACGCGGCCTCCACGTCGATGTTGTCCACGCCGATGCCCGCCCGACCGATTACCTTCAGCCTTCGGGCGGCCTCGATCACCTCGGCGGTGACCTTCGTCGCGCTGCGAACGATGATCACGTCGGCGTCCTCGACGTTCGCCGGGATCTCCCCCGGCGAGAGGCCGAGCCGCTCCTCCACTGCCCAGCCGGTCTCTTCGGCCAGACGCTTCACGGCATCCGGAGACACCGCGTCCAAAACCACGATTCGTTTCATCAGCTCAATCCCAGAATCTCGTCGATCCAGCCCAACAGCTCTTCCAGCTCCGCCGGCTGGATCTCACCCATGTGGGCAATTCGGAACGTCTCGTTCTTCAGTTTTCCGTAACCGTTGGCGATCACGACTCCGTGCTTCGCGAGCTCACGGTTGAGCTCGGGCACGTCCACCCCACGCGTGTTCCGGACGGTCGTCAGCGTGACTGACCGGAAGCCCTCCTCGGCGTACAGCTCGAACCGATCCCCTGCCCAGACCCGGGCCGTGTCCGCCATCCGTCGGTGGCGGGCCTCCCGGACAGGCATGGTCTCCTCCAGGATGCGATCCAGCTGGAGGTCGAGGGCGTACAAGTGGGACGTCGAAGGGGTCGTGATCCCCTGTCTCTTTTGATACGCGTCGGAGTGTCGCACAAAATCAAAATAAAACCCACGATTCTCGATCTCACGTGCCCGGGCCACGGCACGCTCGCTCACCGCCATCATGGCAAAGCCGGGCGAAACCGCGATTGCTTTCTGGACGCCGGCCAGGAGCCCGTCGATGCCGAGCCCGTCGAAGTCCAGGTCGACGCCGGCCATCGAGCTCACGGCGTCCACGAACAAGTACACGTCGGGAAACTCGCGGACCACGTCCGCGATCTCGGCGAGCGGATTCATCACCCCCGTCGAGGTCTCGTTGTGGGTGACCAGCACGGCGTCGTACTGGCCGGTGGCGAGAGCATCGTGCACGACCTCGGGACGGACGGCCCGCCCCCACTCGACCGGAACGGCGTGGACCGCCTTCCCGTTCTCCTTCGCGATGGAGAGCCAGCGCTCCCCGAACGCGCCGCACGGAAGCGAGAGAATCTTCTTCCGACTGCCGTTCCGCACGCAGGCCTCCATCAGGCCGGTGGAAGACGACGTCGACAGGAAGATCGGCGCCTGCGTGTGGAGGAGCCTTTGAAACTTGGAGATGACGGCCTCGCCGAGTTCGGTCGCCTCGGCGGAGCGGTGCCCTACGGGAGGCATCGACATCCGCTCTCGGACGTCCGGGTGAACCTCCGTGGGGCCGGGAATGAACAGGCGCTTGTGCATTTCGCGCATTCTCACACGTCTGACACCTACCGAACTCGCGAACCTACCAAGGATCGAAACGCCCGAAAACGGCGAAATCCCGCCGGCGAAGGGCCGGCGTGGGCGCCCGGGGTTGACGGGAGTCGTTTGCCCTCCCTACCCTGTCGACGCTCGTGAAGTCCCCCTGCCCCGCCAAACCCATCGAGGGTGTCGTGATCCACTCCAGCGTCCTGGAGCTCATCGGGAATACGCCCCTGGTGCGCCTGAACAAGATCCCCGGGGCCGGCGCCTCCGAGGTCGTCGTCAAGATCGAGGCGTTCAACCCCGGCGGTAGCGTCAAGGACCGCATCGGGATCCGCATCATCGAGGACGCGGAGGAGAAGGGGCTCCTCGTGCCGGGCGGAACCGTCGTCGAGGGGACGAGCGGCAACACGGGAGCGGGGATCGCCCTTGCCTGCATCCAGAGGGGGTACACGGCGATCTTCGTGATGCCCGACAAGATGTCCCAGGAGAAGGTCCATTACCTGAAGGCGCTCGGCGCTCAGGTCATCAGCTGCCCGACCGCGGTCGCGCCCGAGGACCCCCGCAGCTACTACTCCGTCTCCCGGCGGCTCGCCGAGGAGACCCCGAACGCCATTCTCGCGAACCAGTACTTCAACCCCATGAACCCCCAGGCTCACTACGAGTCGACCGGGCCGGAGATCTGGCAACAGACGGACGGGCAGCTCGACTTCTTCGTCGCGGGGATGGGAACGGGAGGCACGATCTCGGGTGTCGGGAAGTTTCTCAAGGAGAAGAACCCGGACATCAAGATCGTCGGCATCGACGTCGAGGGGTCGCTCCTGCACCACTATTTCCTCACCGGTGAGCTGTCCGAGGCGCACCCGTACCTGGTCGAAGGCATCGGTGAGGACATGGTGCCGGGAACGCTCTCGTTCGAGAACATCGACGAGGTCGTCACCGTGAACGACTCGGCGTCATTCCACATGGCGCGACGCCTCAGCCGCGAAGAGGGGATCTTCGTCGGCGGCTCGTGCGGCTCGGCCGTCGCAGGAGCCATGGTCATCGCGAACCGGGAGGGACGAGGCAAGCGCATCGTCGTGCTCCTCCCCGATCACGGGAATCGCTACCTCTCCACCTTCCACGGCGACGAGTGGATGGTCGAACGAGGCCTCGTCGATCCGGACCGGCTCCGGGTGGCCGACGTCGTCGACCAGAAGCCGCCGGGACTCGAGAGCCTGGTGACCGCTTCGCTCGACGAGCCGCTGCGGGAGGTGCTCCACCGCATGCGCGAGAAGAACATCTCGCAGGTGCCGGTGCTCGACGGACCGGTGAGCGTCGGTTCGCTCGAGGAGGGGACGGCGATGGCGCGCGTCCTCGACGACGCGTCAGTGCTCGACACGCAAGTGGGCGAAATCATGGACGAGCCTTTTCCCTCCGTCCCGGCGGACGCTCCGATCTCTTCCGCGCTCGAGCCGCTGTCCTCTCGGCGCAAGAGCGCGGTACTCGTGACCGAGAACGGGAGCATCATCGCACTGCTCACCCGATTCGACTTCCTCAAGTTCATCCGCGCCAAGTAGGGAGAACCATGGGCTTCTCGACCGACGCGATCCATGCCGGCCAGGAGCCGGAGGCGACAACGGGGGCGATCATTCCCCCCATCTTCCAGACCTCCACGTTCGTGCAGGAGAGCATCGCGGTGCACAAGGGTTACGAGTACGCCCGCGGAGACAATCCCACCCGAGAGTTCCTCGAACGGAACGTGGCGGTTCTCGAGGGCGGAAAACACGGACTCGCGTTCGCCTCGGGAATGGCGGCGATCGACTCCGTCGTGTCGTTGCTCGACGCCGGCGACCACTTCCTGATGACCAACCGAGTCTACGGCGGCACGTTCCGGTTGTTCGCCCAGGTCCGCGCCCGTCACGGACTCGCGTTCGATCGTGTCGACACGAGCGATCTCGACGCGGTAAGCGCCGCGATCCGCCCCGAGACGAAGATGCTGTTCGTGGAGACGCCCACGAATCCCACGCTGCAGATCACGGATCTGGAGGGCGCTGCGGCACTCTGCCGTGAGCGGGGCCTCCTCCTCGTCGTCGACAACACGTTCATGACCCCCTACTTCCAGCGCCCCCTCACTCTCGGCGCCGACATCGTCGTCCACTCCGCGACCAAGTACCTGAACGGACACAGTGACGTGATCTCCGGCATCACGATCACGTCGGACGACGGACTGGCCGAGCGACTCCGGTTCATCCAGAAGTCGGTCGGCGCGATTCCCGGCCCGATGGACTGCTGGCTCGTCCTGCGCGGGATCAAGACGCTCGCCGTGCGGATGGAACGTCACGAGGAGAACGCGCGGGCGCTGGCCGAGGAGCTTGCTCGACATCCGGCGGTCAAGCGGACCCTCTACCCGGGACTGGCTTCGCACCCGCATCACGACCGCGCCAAGAGTCAGATGAGCGGGTTCGGCTCGGTGATCTCGTTCGACGTCGGCTCGCGCGAGGCGGCCCGGATCGTTCTCGAGACGGTGAAGATCTTCGCCCTCGCGGAGAGCCTCGGGGGCGTCGAGAGCCTCATCTCGCATCCCGCGGAGATGACCCACGCGTCCGTCCCGCTCGCGGATCAAGAAGAGCTCGGAATCAACCCGGGCCTGGTTCGCGTCTCGGTCGGAATCGAGGACCTCGAAGATCTTCGGACGGACCTGAACGCCGCGCTCGCCGCGCTTCCGGTCGCCGTCGCCTAGGGTTCCCGTCTCGAAAGTCCTGCTTCCTCTCGCGATCCAGAGGAGCCGAGTTTCGCGAGGTCGGGAGGCACCCTCGAACGCGTCAGCGCAGCGCAGGCTCGTTTCGATGTCCCACGAGCCGAGCAGTAACGGCGGGCGAGGGTGCCTCCCGACCTCGCGAAACTCGGTCTCACCAGGCAATTGTGAGAGTCTCGGCCACTCATCATGACCTTCGGAAACGCGACCCGTGCGCCGATCACCGCGAGCTGCGGGCCGCCGTCGCGTACCAGACGGCGCCGGGGGCGCCACGACGCATTTCGAGCCCGCTGAAGAGACGGAATCCGTGACCGTACTCGTCGGTGCGGGACTCGATCACCGTCCGCTCCCGATCGCAACCGTCGAGCCCGTCCAGCAGCCGCCACGCGACCCACTCCGCAAACCCTTCCCGGACGCGGACTCCCTGGTCGTCGGGACAGTTCTCCGCTTGCCACGCGTGCGCGAGCTCGTGCGCGAGCACCGCGGACACCCGCGGCTCGGTCAAGTGCGAGAGAACGTGGATAGTCGAGCGCCCCAGCCCGTCGCGCGAATACAGGCCGCACACGGTGGTGGGCGTCGCGGCCACCCCGGGCCGTCCCTTGATCGACTCCTTGGAGTCCACGACGAGTTCCGGAAGCGTGTCGAGCTCGAGCCCGAGCACATCTCTCGCGCGCCGGACCATCCGCTGATAGACCCCGTCGTAATCGTCATGGTCCGAGACGAGCCTCGGCTCGCAGGCCGGGCAGAAGAAACGACCGTCCCGCATCCGTGCACCGCGAGCCGGAGCGTTGCACACGCTGCAGCCGGGCGCCTCCTCCCGGCACTGCCGGCAGAACTTCCCCGTGGCGCCCGCGACCGTCCAGTATCGAAGAAGTAACGGTCGCGCACAGGCCGTGCAGCGCTCTGCGTAGTCGAGGCAGCGAGAGCAGTGACCGTCTCGCCCCGCGAGGCGGCCGGCCCGCGGCAGGCGGCATCCCTCGCAGGCCGGTGCCTTCGCGCAACTCGCACAGATGTCGAGCGTGAGCTCCGCGTAGTGGAGGTACTCCCCGCGGATCGACCCCGCGCAGAGCGAGCACTTCAGCGGCTCTCCGCCGAGGGTGGGAGGGGTCGAGAGAAGGAGCGCCGCGAGCGCCGTGATCAGGAACGATCGCGCTCGGAGGGTCCACCGCGGAGGCGCTGCAGCTCTTCGCGGAGCGACTGGACCTCTTTTTCCAGTTTCTTGTACTCCTGGTCGAAGGCGCCCTCCAGAAAGACGATCCCTCCGAGCGGAATCCCCACCGCGGCGACGAGAAATACGAGCGCGGTGACCGGGGACAGAAGTCCCGATCCCACGAGCACCTGCCTCATCAGGAACAGGGACAGCAGGAACACGACGGATCCGATGACGACTCGCACTCGGAACCTCGGACGAGGGGGCGGAGGAAGGCCAGCCATCGTCGGGGATGGTCGACAGGAGGTCAAGTCGATCGCGGGTTCTCATTCGACGTCGACGGACGCCTCGGAGCGACCGGGAGTGCAGATCGGCGATCGACTGGACTCGGGCCCCGGGCCACTCAGTCCCGGGCCGAAGCGTTCGTTGGGCTTCGGCGAGTCGTGTCGCTCGAATTCCACCGATCCGGTCAGAGCCGTGGGCATCACCCCGGCCAGCAGCTCGCGTCGAACGGCGCGGACCCGTGCCACACTCAGGAACTTCCATAGCAGGATGGCGAGGACGAGATAGACTCCGATCCCCGCGAGGATCCACAAGAACACCGACAGACTCCCGTGAGGCCGGAGAGGACCGGCCTTCTTTGTCATCGGCATTCGAGAAGTGAGGGTTGAGCTAGGCTCGATCTTCCGAGACCGACTCGATCTTCCCGGCGAGACGGGGAGCGAGTGTCGAGCGTCGACCGCGGGAGCGGCCGGTCCGCAGCGCCAGTGCGAGCGCGCGACGGCTCCCGACCAGCACGACGCCCTTTCGCGCGCGAGTGATCGCCGTATAGAACAGAGGACGCTCGAGGAGGATTGCGTGCTGCGTCGTCAGCGGGAAAACGACCCAGTCGTACTCCGATCCTTGCGACTTGTGAACGGTGATGGCGTAAGCCAGTGAAACTTGGTCCCACTCGGACGCCGGCAGATTCGCGAGCGTGTCGAAACGGACGTTCAGTTCCCGACCGTCAGGGGAGATCGAATCGACGTGTCCTATCTCTCCGTTGAAGACGTTTCGCCGGTAGTCATTCCGAAGCTGGATCACGCGATCGCGGACGCGGAAGCGTCGCACCCCCGAGCGCACTTCGGGACCACCCGGATTCAGGCTCTCTTGCAAGAGCGCGTTGAGAGCGTCGGCCCCCGCCTCCCCTTTGTACATCGGCACGAGAACCTGGACGTCCCGAAGCGGGTCGACGCCACTCACGGCCGGAAGGAACTCCCGCACGAGGCGCCGGATCTCGGACGCGATCTCGGCGGGTTCCTGACTCTCGACGAACGCGAAGTCGCCTTCCCCCGGCGCGACCATCTCGGGCATCTCGCCGGCGAGGACCCGGTGCGCGTTCCGCACGATGCCGCTCCGTTCATCCTGCCGAAAGATCTGCGCCAGCCGCGCCGTCGGGACGACTTTGCTTCCGATGAGATCCCGCAAGACCTCGCCGGGACCGACCGAGGGAAGTTGATCCGCGTCGCCGACGAGCACGAGCCGAGCGTGACGCGGAACCGCGGCGAGCAGGATTTCGAACAGACGCAGGTCGATCATCGAGGACTCGTCCACGAGAATGACATCCGCCTCGACGGGGTTGGAGGCGTCGCGCCCGAACGCCCCGGTCGAGGGGTCGAAGCCGAGCAGGCGGTGCAGAGTGGCGGCCTCGCGGCCGGCCGTCTCCGCGAGCCGGCGCGCGGCGCGCCCGGTGGGCGCCGCCAGCGCCAGGCGGAAGCCATGCACCTCGAACAGGTCGAGCAGGAACCGCGTCAGCATCGTCTTGCCGGTGCCGGGGCCGCCCGTGATGACGAGCGCGGATTGTTCGTGGGCGACCCGAAGCGCTCGAATCTGATCGTCCGAGAGCTCGATCCCCCGGCTCGCCTCGAGCTCGCGAAGCTCTCGTTCGTCGAAATGAAGCTCTCGCGCCCCGTCGGCGTCGTGCAATAGCTCGAGCAGGCGGCGCGCGGCCGAGACCTCTGCGCGGTGAAGACCAATCGTGTAGATCCGGTCCGACTCCTGGACGACGAGCCCACCGCGGACCGCCATCTCGATCCCCGCTTCGACGACCATCAGTTCGAGCTCGAGCAGGTCGGCGCTGCGGGCGGCGAGATCGTCGGCCGCCATGTAGACGTCGCCAAGCTCGGCCGCTCGCCGCAGCGTGTGAACGATCCCCGCCTCCACGCGCGACGGATCCTCCCGGTCGATTCCGAGACTCCTCGCCAGAGCGTCGGCCCGGACGAATCCGATCCCCCAGATGTCGCGCGCAAGACGATACGGGTCGTCTCGCACCACCGTGAGGGCGGACTCGCCGTACCTCTCGTGAATCCGGGACGCGTAGCGGGATCCGAGTCCGCTCTGCTCCAGAAGCAAGGTGAGATCACGGAGCTGAGCGTTCAGCCGGACGGCATCGACGAGTCCGCGCGCCTTCTCGGCCGAGATCCCGCGGACGCGAGTGAGGTCCTCCGGGTGACGTTCGATGACGTCGAGTGTCCCCTCGCCGAACTGGCTCACGATGCGCTCTGCGAGCTTCGGCCCGATACCGGGCGCGAGACCCGAGCCCAGGTAGCGCGTGATCGCTTCCGCGGTCCGGGGAGCCATCCGGGTGAGTGATGAAACCTCGAGTTGGCGACCGAAACGGGGATGCTCCACCCAGCGTCCTTCGGCCCGGACGCGTTCCCCCACCGACAGCGGCGGCATCGGTCCGACGACGGCGAGGGTCCGTTCGTCCCCCTCCGGAGAGACTCGAAGAACGGTGTAGCCGGTCTCCTCGCTTCGAAAAGTGATACGCGAAACGGTTCCGATCAGCTCGTCAGCGCCATGGGGAGGGTCCGATCTCGAGAAGAGGCTTCGTTGGTCACCCGCTCGTGGCACGACGTTCTCCGGACGGAGTGTGACTCTGGGGTACCACGAGGTTGGAGAGGCGACAAGCCGTGCGGCGGAGCGCACCTGGCGGAGGGTACCTGAAGAAGGCCCCCCGAGCGGCAGCACGGGGGGCCTCGATCCCCTCTCGAGGAGGGGACTCACACGACTCGCGGCTCAGTTCTCGGGCACCGGATCGGCGCTCGACGCGAGCTTTCGGAGCTTCAGCAAGCACCGCTTTTCGATCTGGCGAATGCGCTCGCGGGTGACCCCGATCTTCTTGCCGGTCTCCTCCAGAGACAGTGGTTCCTGCCCGTCGAGACCGAATCGGAAGTTCAGGATGCGGCGCTCGCGCTCGTCCAGGTGCGTCAAGAGCTCGGTCACCCGACGCCGAGTGAGCGAAGCCTCCGCGTTGTCGAACGGGGACTTCTGACGCTGGTCCGGCACGAGATCATAGAGCGTGGTCTGCGCCTCATCGCCGATCGGCGTATCCATGGATAAGGTGCTCCGCGTCAGTCGGGCGAGGTTCGTGACCTTTTCGACTGGGAGCTGGAGCTCCTTCGATACGTCGTCGATCGTATGTCGCCCGTCCTTCTTCTGGGCGAGCGCACGCTCGGTCTGGAGGTACTTCCGCAGACTCGCGATCACGTTTGCCGGAATCCGAACGGTGCGACTGTGATTGGCGAGCGCGCGCGTGATCGATTGGCGGATCCACTTCGATCCGTAGGTCGAGAAACGGAAGCCGAGGTCCACGTTGAAGTACTCCGCCGCTTTGATCAGCCCGAGGTTGCCCTCTCCGATCAAGTCGGTGAAGGACAGTCCCATTCCCTGGTAGCGGCGGGCGATCGAAACCACCAGGCGCAAGTTGGCAGCGATCAGCCTATCCATGGCGCGAGCGTTCCCCGCCTTCGCCGCCGTTGCCAGTTCCACCTCTTGTTCGCGGGTCAGTAACTTGATCTTGCTGATGGCGGCCAGATAGACCCCCAACGTATCCCGGGAGCGGGACGGTTTCGCGGAGCCCTTCGGACTCTTCTTCGCCCGTGTCGCGGACGAAGTCGATCGGTCCGGATACGTGGTCTCCACGGCGTTCTCCCGTGAATCCAGCATTTCCAACTCTCCTCTGAGAAACGTCCGGCTCAGTTCTCCGAGGTCTTCCGAAACCCAGAGGTTCATGGCGGCCTCCCTTCGTCCGACTCGCGACCGGTGAAGGTGGGGAAGTGGCCGACATCGATTCGCTTCGACCCCTCGATGTCTCGCCGTCGTGTAAAAGCCATGCAGGGCTTGTGCCAGCTTTGCCAATCCTCCCGCCACGTGCGCAAGACCTGCCAACTTGTTGCAGGCCAAGGGATTCGAGCGGCGGGTCCTGCAGGCCACATCGGGCGGGGGCGTGCCGGCCCGTCGCCAGAGGCGCTGTGCGCTGCGCACGGCCTTTACACTGGGCTGGACGATCGTGGAACCCGTTGAGGGGCAGCCACATGGAGCTGACACGAGGGTTTACACTTACAGGGGGGCGATCTGCGCACTAGGTACTCATCCGGGAAACCCGAAGTAGCTCACTGTGGGGCTTTCGTCGGCTCGCTTCGGTCGAAGTGCTCGGGGGGATGCGCGACTAGAGGTCGATCGAGTAACGCGAGATCTTGTTGAGCAGTCCTCGACGGCTGATTCCCAGAAGCTTCGCCGCATGGGACCGGTTGCCCGAGGTCTTGCGAAGAGCTTGCTCCACCAGGTCCCGCTCGATCCTCTCGATCATGTCGGGCATCTTCTGGTCCGTGCGCAGCGACAGGCTCGGGGGAGCCTCGTCTTCCCGGAGCTCCGGAGAAAGAGCGGTCACGCCGATGGTGACGCCGTCTTCCGCCATCGCGACGGCGCGTTCCACCTCGTGTCGGAGGTCACGCACGTTTCCGGGCCAGGAGTGGGCGACGAGACGATTCATGGCCTCGTGCGTGAACCCGGCGATCCTCTTGGAGCTCTGTTCCGCGAAGTGCGCCAGGAAGTGCTCGGCCAGAAGCGGCACGTCTTCCTTTCGCTCCCGCAGCGGCGGAATCTCGATCGAGATCACGCGTAGACGATAGTAGAGATCCTTCAGGAAGGCCCCACTCTCCACGCGATCCTTGAGCGACCGGTTCGACGCGCAGATGATCCGGACGTCGATCTTCTGAGCCTGATTCGCTCCGACCGGCTTGATCTCGCCCTGGTCCACCACGCGGAGTAACCGCTCCTGGAAGTTCGTCGTGGTCTTGTCGATCTCGTCGAGGAAGATGGTCCCTCCATCCGCCTTTTCGAAGAGACCGATCTTGTCCGACTTCGCGTCGGTGAACGCGCCTCGGATGTGACCGAACAACTCGCTCTCGAGCACGTCGCGCGAGAGTGCCGCACAGTTCACAACGACGAGCGAACGATCCCGGCGCGTCGAGACGGCGTGCGTCGCGCGCGCCAGCAGCTCTTTGCCCGTGCCGGTCTCGCCCTCGAGCAGCACGGTCGTGGTGCTCTCCTTGAGGCGATCGATGAGATCGATGATCTCGAGAAGCCGACGGTTCTGCGTGATGATGCCTTCGAATCCGGTGCGGCTCGTGAGCTTGCGTCGCAGACGGAGGTTCTCGCTCCGGACGGCTTCGAGACGCATCTCCTGCACCGCCATCGCGGCCGCCGTGGCGAACGCCACGAGAAAGTCGAGCTCCGGCTGACGGAAGTAGCCATCCTCCGAACACATATCGACCCAGATTCCACCGAGCATCTCCTCTTCCGAGAAGAGCGGCATGAACACGACCGAGCCGAGACTCTCGAGCCCCGGACTCTCCATCTTGGCGAAGCGCGGATCGCGCGCGGGCGACGTGGAGACGAGCGGCTTCGGACCGAAGTCTCGGTCCGCCTTGAGCACGGAGATCAACCGCAACACTTCGGCCGCTTCCTTCTGGGACATGCCGCTTCCCGGCGCGAGCTGAAGCTCCGAGGTTCCCGCTGACAACAGGAAGAGGCCGCAACGATCCGCCCGCATCCGCTCCTCGAGCACCCTCTCCACCGCGCGGACACTCTGAGCACTGTCCGGCGCCTGCCGAATGAGGGCGACCGCCGCGTTGAGCGCGGCGAGCTCGTTGCTCTCGGAGAGCGACGTCTCCGCCAGAAGACGATCGATGTCGCGATGGACCTCGCGAAGAGCCTCTTGATCCTCGTCGTTACCCACTCGCTCGAGCAGATCGATCGCCGCCTCGAGGTGGCTGCGGGCTTCCCCGGTGGGGTGGTCACAGACCATCTCGAGCTTCGCCGCGAGCAGATACGCGTGCCCGGCCTCGTACTCGGCGCCGATCATCTCGAAGGTCTCACGCGCCTCCTCGAGCTGCCGGGCCGCCCGGTCCAGGTCGACGATGTTCTCGATGCAGAATGCCGCATACTCGAGCCGCGTGACCGCGAGCTCGAAGGGCGAGCTACAGCGCCGGTGGCTCGCGACCGCCCGCCGGTACGTCTGCGCCGCGTTCACGATATCGCCGGCCGCCCCGTCGAGCCGCGCGCGAATCCGCAAGAGAATGCCCTTCTCGAACTCCTCATTCATCTGCTCCGAGATCGCGAACGCACGCTCGAGGCATTGCCCCGCCTGGGCGAGGTTCCCGAGGGACGAATCCAGGTCGGCCAGGCGGCGCAGGGCCTCGAGCACCAGGTCCCCGTGGGGCGCGAGCTCCTCGCCGCCGGTGAGAGCCTCGTGGTAGAGGTCGCGGGCTTCGTCGTAGCACTCGCTCGAGAACGCGAGATCGCCCTGGAACTCCTTGACCAACACGAGCTCGCGGGCCTCGCCGAGCTCCTCGACGATCACTCGAGCCTTCTCGTACTGCCGGCCCGCCTCATCCCAGTCGCGCTTGTGGCGGTAGTAGTTCCCGAGATTGAGTGAGACGTTCGCGACCTCCCACTGGTTCCCGATCCCCTCGAGCAGTCGCCCCGCCCGCTCCCAGTGGTCGCGTGCCTCTTCCCACTCGCCCAGCTTGAACTCGTAGATCCCGAGGTTCGTGAGGTAGATGCCGACGTAGTACGTCTCGCCGATGTCCTCGGCGATCTTCAGTGCGGCGCGCGCGTGCCGCGTGGCACTGTCCAGGTTGCCGCGGTTCTTCTCCATCAATCCGAGGTTGTTCAGGCAGCTTCCCATGCCCGCGCGGTCGCCCACCATGCGATAGCCGGCGAGTGCGGCCTCGAGAGACTGACTCGCAGCGTCCCAATCGCCGCGACGCATCGCCACGACCCCGAAGCTCTGCTGGGCCCTTGCGAGCTCGCTCGCGGCCGCGGGGTCGAGGATCCGCTCGGTGACTTCTCGCAGGCAATCGTCGGCCTGCGCATAGTCTCCGAGCCGGATCAGGGCGAACGCGCGCTCGTTCAAGATGCGACAGCGGGCTAGCGGCGTGCTTTCGGCCGGAAGGTGGGTGAGCGCGGCGTCGAGAAGCTGTACGGCCGCGGTGTAGTCGCCGGTCTGGCCCCGGCACCGAGCCATCTTGAGGAGCACTTCGGAGAGCATTCCCGAGGACTCACGAGCCTTCTCGGCGATGCGGAGAATCTGCTCGTAGTACTCGAGCGCGGAGGAATATTCGCCGGCGGACATGCTGAACTCGGCGAGCTGATCCAGGAGTCCGACGTCGTCCCCGTTACTTGGGGCTGACCCGACCTCGGGAGTCATGCCGCCGGTGGCCTTTTCGTCGAGCGGCTTATCGTGGGGACCCGCCATTCCGTCCACCTTCACCAGCTGGTAACTAACTTCACCCTACGATACGTACGCTCCCCCCGGTTTGGGACGGATGCGCTGAGACTAGTCGTGAGCGATTCTCGCCTCGCGAGACCTCGTGAGACTACGGACCGAAGACCCGCACCAGCCGAAGGTACGTCCTCAGGACCCGCAGCCACCGCTTCTGGCTCGCGTCATCGATTGCTCTCGAGGATCCCACCGCCGCCGCCCCCTGACCCTTCACGTCGGGATCGACCCGGACGTCCGAATGCGTCCGCTCGAACGTCACCGATGGAATATCGGGATCGCCGTTGTCGGTGTCTCGGTCCGGGCCGGCGAGAACGTTCCCCGCCGCCAAGCCGATCGCCACGAGAGCCACCGCGAGAATCTGGAAGGCCTTGAACATCCGATTCTCCGCCAATACGCCGCTGAAAAACTCCATCGTCCGGGAACCGAGTTCACAGCTCCCGGACAAACCTCATTCTAGGCACAGGAACGCCGGACGTCAACGCCGCCTGGCGGGCTCCTGACGGGCGCTCCAGGCCCTCCTCACGCCCCAGACGAATCCGCCGAGAATCGCGATCATCCAGGGCCAGCCCAGCCTGGAGGAGAGCCCGACCAGCGTGGGCTTGATATCGGGGTCCTGGCCCACCCAGAGGGCCGTCAGGCCGAACCAGAGCCCCTGGACGCCGAAACCCAGCACCGCCACGGCCACCCAGTCGACGATCAGCCGTTCCCAAAAAGGGCTCCAGGGGTCGTCTCCGTCTCCCTCTTTCCTGGCCGGACGGCCAGATTGGGCCCGCTGCGGTCGCTTTTTCAAGACTCTCGCTCGACCCCCGGCATCCAGACGAACGTGGCCTGTACGGCTGCCTCGCCGGTCCGGGCGCACTGTCCCAGCAGCCTCAGCCGGTCCCCCGTCCGGACCCAGAGGTAGGTGTTCGGTCCGTCCGTGGTGACGAAGACCTGACCGTCGTCCACGCTCATGGCGTCGCCGGCCAGTGCTGGCGCCACCCCGAGCCCCGACTCCCCGAGCGGCCCGAGCCACGTTGCGGCCGCGAGAGCGCCGGCCGCGAAGGCGAGCGCGATCCACAGAGTTCGTTTCAACATTGTTCAACCCTCCGACAGAGGCCGCGGGAGCTTCCCCCCCGGCGCGAGACGACTGGAAGCGGACCGATGGGCAGCCTAGGAACGCCCTCGGGGGATGTCAACGAGGATGCCGGCAGCCGGCTCCTCATGGTGCGGGCGCGAGCAGCGCCCGCCGACCCGCGGCCGGCGGAACCCGGGCCCACGCCTCGGCCTCCGGCAGCACGGCCCCGACCGGCAGTGCGTCGACCAAACGAGCGGCGCGGCGCCGGTACTGATCGAACGCGAGGAGGTCGCGAGCTTCGAGCGCGCGCCCCGGCGGAGATTCGAGGCGAAGCGGGTCGATGAACTGGCCATGGCGTTTCACGCGGAAGTCGAGATGCGGTCCCGTC
>JALGZO010000615.1 GCA_025774865.1 bacterium
GGGTCCGAAAGCAACATCGTGAGATCGACGAGCTTCGCCGGGAGTTTCCCGACTTCTCGATCTTCAAGGGAATCGAGTCGGACATCCTGGACGACGGATCGCTCGACTACGACGATGACTTGTTGGCGACGTTCGACTTCGTGATCGCGTCGGTGCATTCGCGGCTTTCGATGCCCCGAGCCCGAATGACCGAACGCATTCTCACCGCGATCCGCCATCCCGCCGTCACGATCCTCGGCCACCCGACCGGGCGGCAGCTTCTGACTCGGGAGCCATACGAACTCGACGTCGAGCGGGTGCTGGTGGAAGCGGGACGGCTCGGCGTCTCGGTGGAGCTGAACGCCACCCCCAGGCGCCTCGATCTCGATTGGCGCTGGTGCCGACGCGCCGTCGCCGAGGGCATTCTCATCTCGATCGGGCCGGACGCGCACCGCGTCGACGGGCTCGACCACAAGCTGATCGGCGTCGGCGTCGCTCGGAAGGGCTGGCTGACCGCCGGAGACGTATTGAACTGTCGTGGCCCGGAAGAACTGCGCGAGCACTTCGATCGGCGGCGGCGGGCGTGGCAGCCCCTGGCGCGCAGGCGCTCCCGCTGGAGCGAGGACGGAGAGCTGCTCTCGTGAGCCCCGTGAAGGCGAGACGGAAGGCCACTACACGCGCGAAGAAGCAGTCGCGATGGGGTACGATCCTGGACGCCGATCCGGCCCGCGCGCTCAAAGTGCTCAAGCGCCTGAAGAAGGAGTTCCCGACCGCGAACTGCGCCCTCGAGCACGAGACGCCCCACCAGCTGCTCGTGGCCACGATTCTCTCGGCGCAGTGCACGGACAAGCGCGTGAACCTGGTGACCGAGGATCTCTTCCGAAAGTATCCCGACGTGGCGGCGTTCGCCGCAGCGCGATTGTCCCAGCTGGAGAAGGACGTCAAGTCCACCGGATTCTTCCGGATGAAGGCCCGGGCGCTGCGGGAGATGAGTCAGGACGTGCTGACCAAGCACGGCGGGGACGTGCCGCGCACGATGGAGGAGCTCACGGCGTTGCGGGGCGTCGGGCGCAAGACGGCCAACGTGATTCTGGGCAATGCTTTCGGAATCCCGGGTCTCGTCGTCGACACCCACGTGAAGCGGCTCTCGAACCGTTTCGGGTTCACCGAGCAACAGGACCCCGTCAAGATCGAGCGGGAGTTGAACGATCTGTTCCCCAAGCAGTGGTGGACCCTCTCGTCGCACCTTCTGATCTTGCACGGGCGCAAGACGTGCGCCGCGAGAAGGCCGAAGTGTCCCGACTGCGTCGTGCGAGATCTCTGCCCGAGCGCGGACTCGTTCTAGCTTCTTGCGTGTCGCCGACCGCTCGCCTACGATGAGCTCCCGCCCCCCGGTTCGGAGGTTCGATGCCCATTCGGCACGGGATGACCTGCAACCAGTTCATCGCCGAGGAGCAGCGTCAATTCCCGGCGGCGACGGGCGAGTTCTCCGAGATCCTCACCCGAATCGTCCTCGCCGCGAAGATCGTCAGCCGCGAGGTCAACCAGGCGGGCCTCCTCGATATTCTCGGGGCGACGGGCGACACGAACGTACAAGGCGAAGACGTGCAGAGGCTGGACGTCTACGCGAACACGCAGTTCATCGACGCCCTCTCGCGGGATTGCTACATCTCGGTGATCGCCTCCGAGGAGAACGAGGATCTGATCCACACGGACGAGTCGTCGCAGCATCGTCCCGGCAAGTACGCGCTCGCCCTGGACCCGCTCGACGGATCGTCGAACATCGACGTGAACGTCTCCATCGGCACCATCTGGTCCGTTCAGAAGAGGGTGTCCGAAGGCCCGCGCGGCACGAGTGCCGACCTTCTGCAACCCGGCACCGAGCAGCTCGCGGCCGGGTACATCATCTACGGATCGAGCACGATGCTGGTGTACACGGTGGGGCGTGGCGTCCACGGATTCACGCTCGATCCAAGCGTGGGCGAGTTCCTTCTGTCCCACCACGACATTCGCATGCCGGCGCGAGGTGGCATCTACAGCGTCAACGAGGGCAATTCCCCCTACTGGACCAGCGGCACGCAGGAGTGGGTGAAGGCGCTCAAGGGAAAGGACAATCCCTCCGGCGAGCCGCACTCGCTGCGATACATCGGATCGCTCGTCGCGGACATCCATCGGACCCTGTTCAAGGGCGGGGTCTTCGCGTACCCGCTCGACTCCAAGAATCCGGAGAAGCCCCGCGGCAAGCTCCGCCTTCTCTACGAGGCGTCGCCGATGGCGATGATCGCCGAGAGCGCGGGTGGTGCCGCAACCGACGGCCGGCAACGCATCCTCGAGATCCAGCCCGAGTCGCTCCACCAGCGCGTGCCGCTGTACATCGGGAGCCGGGACGACGTGGAGTTCGCGAGCTCGTTTCACCGGGAGGGTGTGGAAGTCCGGTGACGAGGCGCACCATCCTGGGCGTCTTCGCCCACCCCGACGATGAGTCCATGGGTCCCGGAGCCACGTTCGCGAAGTACGCCGCGGCGGGTCACCGGGTCGCGTTCCTCACCGCTACCGACGGCGCGGCCGGTCGGATGGGCAAGGAGCGCCCGGCCGACCACGACGGTCGCAAGGAGCTCGGAGAGACCCGTCGTCGCGAGACGCTGGCCGCGGCCGAGATTCTCGGCGTCGAGTCACTCGGGTTTCTGGGTTGGGAGGATCGCGGCCTCGCGTCGCGCAACATTCTCGAGGTCGAGCTCGAGATCGCGGCGCTGTTCCGCCGCGAAAAGCCCGACGTCGTCGTCACGTTCCACGGATCGGGGATTTCGTATCACCCCGACCACCGCGTGATCAGCCTCGCCGTGATGGGCGCGTTCCTCGGGAGCGGTCGGGAGGGTTGGTATCGGGAGGGCGCGCCCGCCGACATTCCTCCTCACGCGCCGTCGAAGCTCTACGGAATGACGCCGCCGCGCGACGCCGAGTTCTGGAACGACTGGCCGCGCCAGATCTACCTCGCCCCGACGGACGAGATCACCACGATCATCGACACGGCGGATACGGAAGAGACGAAGTGGGCGGCGATCCGGGCGCACGAGACTCAGCAATACGGCCCACCCTTCCGGGACCTCTACGAGGCCGGCGCGTTCCGGCGCGAATGCTTCGTCCGGATCTTCCCGTCTCCGCGGACGGCGGAGACCCTGGAAACGGACCTTCTCGAAGGCTTGAGTTGACGGCTCGATCCAAGTGCGGTACCGGGTTCTCCTCGCGCCTGTCCCTGCGGGGGGGCCCTTTCCTGAAGCCTCGGTGCCGCGATGCGTCGTGACGACAATCTTTGCCTCGTGCTGGGCGGCGGTCGTGGAACCCGCCTCGATCCCCTGACGCGATACCGGTCGAAACCGGCCGTGCCGGTCGGCGGCAAGTTCCGCCTCGTCGACGTTCCGATCTCCAACAGTCTCAATTCCGAAATCCGGCGCATCATGGTGATCACGCAGTTCAACTCGGCGTCTCTCAACACCCACATCGCCCGAACCTACCGCTTCGACCTGTTCGGGGGCGGGTTCGTGCGCATCCTGGCCGCCGAACAAACCGACGCCGATGCGCGTTGGTTCCGGGGTACCGCCGACGCGGTTCGCCGCTGTCTCGTCCACACTCGCCTCTTCGCTCCACGGGACATCCTCATCCTGTCGGGAGACCAGCTCTACCGCATGGACTTCGGCCCGCTGCTGCGGCAGCACCGGGAGAGCGGCGCCGCGGTAACGATCGCGGTGAAACCGATCCCGGCCGAGAAGACGCCTTCGTTCGGGCTCGTTCGGATCGGGAAGGAACACACCGTCGAGTCGTTCCTCGAGAAGCCGCAGGACCCCTCGCTCCTCGCCGGTTACGAGGTCCCCGAGGATCTTCGCGAGCCGGAGGAGTCGGAACCCCACTACCCGGCCTCCATGGGGATCTACGCGTTCCGGTACGAGGCGCTGAAGAACGCGCTCGAGTCCAACGACCACGCGGACTTCGGACACCACGTCCTCCCCGAGATGGTCGAGAAGACCGACGTCCGGGCGTTCATCTTCCGCGGCTACTGGGAAGACATCGGGACGATTCGTGCCTTCTACGAGTCGAGCCTGGATCTCGCGCGCCCCGACCCCCCCTTCGTGTTTCACACGGAGGGCGCGCCGATGTACACCGAGCCGCGCTTCCTGGGTGCGAGCCGCATCGAGAACTGTCAGGTGAACCACTCGATGATCTGCGACGGGTGCTACTTGCACGGCTCCGAGATCGCGGAGTCCGTGGTCGGGATCCGCACGGTCGTGAGCCCGGAGGCGACGATTCACCGGTCTCTCATCATGGGCGCCGACGGCTACGAAGGAGATCTCCCCCGCCAGGCGGGAGATCCCCCTCTCGGAATCGGCCGCGGCTGCCGGATCGACGGAGCCATCATCGACAAGAACGCCCGCGTCGGCGAAGGCGTCACCATCACGCCCAAGGAGCGAGGCACGGACGAGGACCACCCGTACCACTTCGTGCGAGACGGCATCGTCGTCATCCCGAAGAACTACGCGGTACCTGACGGAGTCGAGATCTGATGAGCACCGTCAGCCGCCGCCTCGCCGAGTGGTCCGCCTCCCTCGCTTTCGAGGATCTTCCCGCCGACGTGGTGGCCTGTGCGAAGCGGTTCCTGTACGACTCGATCGGCTGCGCCTTCGGAGGTTATGGATCGGAGGACGTTCGCATCGCGACCGAGGTCGTGATCGAGTCGGGGGGCAATCCGCAGGCGACCTTGATCGGCTCGGGCCGTGAGGTCTCCGCGATCGACGCGTCGTTTCTGAACTCGTTGATGATCCGGGCGCTCGACTTCAACGACATCTACTGGAAGCAGGACCCCTCGCATCCGTCGGACATCATGCCGGCGGCGATGGCCGTGGGGGAGCTCGCCGGCAAGAGCGGCAAGGATCTTCTTCTCGGCATCGTGCTCGGGCACGAGGTCGAAATGCGGCTTTGTGAAGCGGCGTTCCCCGGCATTCGAGAGGTCGGCTGGCATCACGCCACCCTGACCGCGTTCGCCTCGCCGTTCGTCGCGGCGAAGATGCTCGATCTCGACATCGAGGCGACGATCTCCGCGGTCGGAATCTCCGCGTCGCACTCCGCCACGTTCGGCTCGGTCACGGCCGGCACGCTCACCAAGATGAAGAACACCGTCGATCCGATGGCCTGCCGTTCCGGCGTGGAGGGGGCGCTGCTGGCCGCGAAGGGCTTCGAAGGACCGGAGCCGATCTTCGAAGGACGCGAGGGACTCGGGGATTGCATCAGCG
>JALGZO010000616.1 GCA_025774865.1 bacterium
GCGAAACAGGTCGCCGCCCGGATCCGGCAAGAGAACGGCTCGCACATCGGGGTGCTCGGCGTGCGGACCCTGAGGCCGTTCCCCGCGGAGGCCGTCGGAGAGGTCCTGAAGGGGAAGCGACGAATTCTGGTCCTCGAACGGGCGGACGCGCCGCTCGCCGGGGAACCGCCGCTCACCCGCGAGATCCGGGCGGCGCTGACGAGAGCCCCGGCCGGTCGGCCAGCCCGTCCCTCGCGCATCGTGACCGTGATCGCGGGGGCCGGCGGCCTCCCCGTGATCGAAGACGACCTTCGATCGCTGTGCCTCGATCCTCTCGAAGAAGCGGATCGCCTCCTGTACCTGGGGCTCGAGTTCCTTCCCGACGATCCGGACCACCCGAAGCGGCAGGCATTTCACGACCAGCTCGGTCGCCAGTACCCCGAGATCCGGTCGCTCGGCCGCCGCGGCGAGAGGACGAAGGGAGACGCCTCGACGGAAGACCCGTCGATCCCGCCGGCGGTGCGGAACCTCGGCCGGGGTGGCCCCGACTGGTGCAGCCTGCCCCGATTCTGGGATCAGGTGGGTATCCTCTACCACGAGGACCGGGCCACGGAGCTCTCGCCCGACCCTCACCTCGCTCTCGGAGCAATCCCTCCCCTCTCGTCGAGTCTTCGCGATCGATCGAAGCTGGACGCCGGCTGGCCGTCGCTCGACCCGACACTCTGCACGGGGTGCGGACTCTGTTGGACGCTCTGTCCCGACGGCGCGATCGCGGCCGCGGCGCTCGGAGTCCGCGAGCTCCTCGACGCGGGACTCGAGACGGCGCGGGCACGGGGGAAGGCGCCCGACGTGCTTCGTTCCGTGCTCGCCCCGTTGGCATCGAAAGCGGAGGCTCGCATACGCGCAGCGGCGCCGGCCGTGTTCGCGGACGCCGTGCGACCGGCCCTGGAGGAGGTGCTCGCGAAGTCGAACCCTCCCGCGGATCGCCGCGCGGCGCTGGCCGCCGCGCTCGACGCCGTCTTGGAGGAGGTCGGTGAGCTGCCGGTGTCTCGCACGGCTTCTCTCTTCGACGAAGCCCCGAAGGGCAAGGGGGCTCTGCTCGCCCTCGGCATCGATCCGACGATGTGCCAGACCTGCGGAGTGTGCATCGAGGCCTGCGAGCCGGCCGCCCTCACCGACGGTGAGGCTTCCGCGGACCGCCGGCGGCGCGATCTCGGGATTCATGGCGGCGTCAGACAACTGCCGGCGCCGTCGGCCGCGACACTCGATCGGATCCGCGAGCCCGCTGGTTTGGCGGCCGCGCTCCTCCTCGGGCCCGAGAACCGTTCCGCGATGAGCGGCGGCGATCACGCCGAACCGGCGAGCGGCGCGCGGCTCGCGCTGCGTCTCGTGCTCGCGGCCACGGTGTCGCACCTCGCGCCCCGACTGGCCGCGTTCATGGGCGAGCTCGACGAGCTCCGGGCCAAGTTCGCCGAGGAGATCCGGAGCGGCATGTTGGACGCGATCCCCACGAACGACCTCGATGCCATCGCGCAGGGGCTGCGCGTTCTCGGCGGTCCCGACGTGGATGTCGCCGAGCTGATCAAGCGTGTCGAGGACGCGTGCGACTCCGACCGCATCGATGCCGAGCGGCTCTCCGCGCTCGTGGACGCAGCGAAGGACGTCGCCAACCTGCGTGACGCGTGCGCGCGCACGGCCTCGCCCCCCGTGCCACCTCCGCTCGTGCTCGCCGGCGAATCGCTCGAGTGGGCCGCGACGTTCCCGGACAACCCGTTCGCCGGACCCGTCGTGGTCGACGCCGGGCGGTCGGCGGCTCGAGTCGCCCTCGGCCTGAGCGAGGGAACCATGCGCGACGTGGCTCGCGGCGCCGGCGTCGCGCGCCGGGCCCGCGCCGCGCTCGCCCAGCCACTGGCGCTCGCGGCGACGGAACCGCCGTCGTGGTCGGAGCTCGAAGACGCGGAGCGCGCGTGGGCGCCGCCGGTCACGCTCGTTCTGGATGCGGCCACCTGGGGTCGGCAAGAGCTTTCCGCGGTGGAGGCGCTGCTGGGATCGTCGCGGCCGGTCGTCGTGGTCGTGCTTTCCGACCGCCCGGTGCGGCCGTCGCCCGCGCTCCACGCGCTGGCCCGCCGCGACGTCTTCACGCTCCAATCGTCGATCGCGTTTCCGGATCACCTCGTGTCCGGCCTCGCCGATGCGCTCTCGAGAGTGGGCCCCGCGCTCGTACACGTCCTCGCACCGAGCCCGTCGGCGGCGGGGGTCGGGACGGAGCAGCTCATCGAACGGGCTCGGCAACCGGTCGAGGCACGTGCTTTCCCACTGTTCCGTTACGAGCCGCGGGAGGGCTCGATCGGCCGACTCTCCCTCGACGACAATCCCGAGATCCTGACGACCGAGGCGCGGTCCGAGGACCTCGCAGCGTGGGAAACGCTGACCGAGCTCGCAGGTATCGGCGGCCCCGGCGTGGAACATGCGCGGGAGGAGGGACGCACCGCCGAACGCGACGCGGCGCGCCGCGAGTGGGAGCCACGGATCGACGCCGCGGCGAGGGAAGCGCGCGAAGAGATGGAGCAACGCCTGACGAGTCAGCTGATGACACTGTCCGGGTGGGGCCCTCACGACGAGTCGACACCATGAGGAGCTTCCGTCACGGCATACACCCGGAGGAGCACAAGGAAGCGACGGCGCACCTACCGATCGAACGGATGCCGTTCGTCGATCGTTACGTCCTTCCGCTGAGCCAGCACACCGGGGCTCCGGCTCGCCCGATCGTGCAACGCGGTGACGCCGTGGAGCGCGGACAGCTCGTCGCGGAGCCCGTCGGATTCGTCTCCACCGCGCTCGCGAGTCCCGTCACCGGGCGGATCGCCGCCATCGGCGCGCGCCGGCGCCCCGGCGGAGATCTCGGGGAAGCGATCGAGATCGAGGCCGATCCGTTCGCCACGCAGCGTTTCGAGTCGCAGGACCCCGTCGACGGGTCTGCCCTTTCGCTCGGAGAATTCGTCTCCGAGGTGCAGCGCGCCGGGCTCGTCGGCATGGGCGGCGCGGCGTTTCCGAGCCACGTGAAGTACGCGGTGCCGGAGGGGCGTCGCGTGCGGCGTCTCGTCATCAACGGCTGCGAGTGCGAGCCCTACCTCACTTGCGACCATCGCCTGATGGTCGAGCGCTCGGAAGCGGTGATCCGCGGAACCTCGATCCTCGCCGAGAAGCTGGAGGTCGAAGAGATCGTGATCGGGGTCGAGGCGAACAAGCCGGACGCGATCGAGGCGCTCCGGGCCGTTTCGGCGAACGGTTACGACGTCCGCGTCGCGCCCCTCGAAGTGAAGTACCCGCAGGGCGCGGAGAAGATGCTCATCAAGGCGCTCTTTCGCGAGGAAGTCCCCGCGGGGAAGCTTCCACTCGACCTCGATATTCTCGTGAACAACGTCGCGACGATGGCGGCGCTGGCCGACTGGTTCGATCGAAGACTGCCCCTGATCGAGAGAGTCGTCACGGTCGCCGGACCCGGCGTTCGTAGTCCATCCAATCTCCTGGTGCCAATCGGAACTCCTGTCCGCGACGTGCTCGATCACTGTGGCGTCGACGCCGAGACCAAAGAGATCGTCATGGGCGGACCGATGATGGGACAGCCACTCGCGTCGATCGACGTTCCGGTCCTCAAAGGGACGTCCGGCCTTCTCGTCTTCACGGAAGTGGCAACCGGACGGCCGAACGAATACACCTGTCTCAAATGCGGCCGCTGCCTGGAAGCGTGCTCCAATTTCCTGAATCCGTCGCGCCTCGCGCGGCTCGCCCGCGCCGAACGCTACGACGAGATGGAGCGTTCGTTCGCGCTCGATTGCATGGAATGCGGAGCGTGCTCCTACACGTGTCCCTCCAACATCCCGATCGTGCAGCTCATCCGCGCCGCCAAGACGGAAATCCGCCGACGCAAGGCCCCCCGCCCATGAGCTCGAGACCGTTGCTCGTCCAGCCGGCCCCGTTCCTCCGGCGGCCGCTGACCACGCCGGTCCTGATGCGCGACGTGCTGCTCGCTCTCGTGCCCGTGCTCGGCGCCGCCGTTTGGTATTTCGGCGCGAGCGCACTGCTCGTCGTGGGGGCGGCGGTTGCGGGAGCCTGTGGCACGGAGTGGGCACTCGGGCCGGGCGGCCGACGCGGAACGTCGCTCGCGGACGGCAGCGCGATCCTCACCGGCGTTCTGCTCGGACTCACGCTGCCACCGGGGCTTCCCCTCTGGATGGCGTTCGTGGGAGGAGTCGTCGCGATCGGTCTCGGAAAGGCAGTGTGGGGAGGTCTCGGCCACAATCTCTTCAATCCCGCCCTCGTGGGGCGCGCGTTTCTTCAGGCGGCATTCCCCACGGCCCTGACGACCTGGACCACTCCCGGTGGCGCTTCTCTGTGGCTGAGGGGCTCGAATCTCGCGCTTCCGTTTCTGCGCTCGGACGTAGACGCCGTCTCGGTCGCCACGCCGCTCGCGCTGGCCAAGTTCCAGGGCGAGTCGACACCGTTCGCTTCGCTCCTCGCGGGGAGCACGTCCGGGTCACTGGGGGAGACGAGCGCGGCACTCCTGATTCTCTGCGGTCTCGTGCTCGGCCTGAGACGTTCGTTCGACTGGCGCATTCCCGTTGCGTTGCTCGCCGCGGTCGCCGTGTTCGCGGGGGTGTTGCACTGGGTCGATCCGGGCCGTTATCCGGCCCCCGTCTTCCACCTCCTGTCCGGTGGTCTTCTCTTCGGGACCGTCTTCATGGCGACCGACCCGGTCACCTCGCCGGTCGCACCGAAAGCAGCCTGGGTGTTCGGGGCCGGCGTCGGGCTTCTCGTGGTGTTGATCCGCACCTTCGGAGGGCTGCCGGAGGGTGTGATGTACTCGATCCTCCTCATGAACGCCGCGTCCCCGTTGATCGAGAAGCAGATGCAGCCGCGCGTGTTCGGTCGGAAGGCCGTTTCGTGAACGGTTCACCGGGATCGGTTCGCCTCGTGACGACGCTCGCGCTCGCGGGATTGCTGTCGGGGCTCACCATCGTGGGTACGTACGAGGCCACGCTGCCCCGGATCACCGAGAACCAGGCTCGGGCGTTGCGCCGCGCGATCTTCGAAGTCGTTCCCGGTGCCAATGTGTTCCAGCCCCTGGAGCTGGTCGAAGGAGAGCTGGGCGTCGCGGGGGATGCCACCGACCTGTTCGCCGTCTACGACGGTTCGGGCTCCTTCGTCGGTTACGCGATCACCGGAGAGGGACCGGGCTTCCAGGACACCATCGGGCTCATCTT
>JALGZO010000617.1 GCA_025774865.1 bacterium
CAACTACGGGAAGCTCCCCGTGCAGCCCCTCGAGAAGGCCTTCGGGACGACCCTCGGCAACTCGCTTCGCCGAGTGCTGCTCTCGAGCCTGCAGGGCGCGGCCCCCATCTTCACGCGAATCGAAGGCGTGGATCACGAGTTCTCGACGGTGACGGGCGTCCGCGAGGACATGACGGAGATCATTCTGAACCTGAAGAACCTGCGCTTCCGGTACGACGGTGAAGAGATCCGGAAGGGTCGGCTCGAGATGGAAGGCGAGAAGCAGGTTTCGGCCAGTGACTTCGTGTTCGAGCCGGACCTCGAACTGCTCAACCCCGAGCAGTACATCGCGACAATCAACAAGGGCGCGAAGCTCTCCATGGAGGTCGGAGTGGGCTGTGGCCGCGGCTACGTTCAGGCCGAGGCACACAAGCTCGACGAGCAGCCGCTCGGCACTATCATGGTGGACTCGATCTTCAGCCCGGTGATCAAGGTCCGCTACGACGTGGAGGCCACGCGTGTCGGCCAGCGCACGGACTACGACAAGCTGAACATGGAAGTCTGGACGGATGGTTCGATCACTCCGGCCGACGCCATCGCTCACGCTTCGAAGATCCTCAAGGACCACCTGATGATCTTCATCAACTTCGACGAGGAACCGGAAATCGTCGAAGAGGAAGAGTACGACGAGGAATTCGAGCGCATGCGGGAGCTGCTGAACCGCTCGGTCGACGAGCTCGAGCTCAGCGTGCGGTCGAGCAACTGCCTGACTTCTGCGAGCATCCGTACGATCGGCGAACTCGTACAGAAGTCCGAAAGCGAGATGCTCAAGCAGCGGAACTTCGGACGGAAATCCCTCAAGGAGATCCAGGAGATCCTCGCGGGAATGAATCTCTCGTTCGGAATGGACGTCAGCAGATGGCTCGGCACGCCGTCCGCGCCGGAGACGGAGATGGCGGTGCCAGCGGCATTCGAAACGCCGGATCCGACCGAAGAGAAGGAGCCGGAGACGGTCTAGCACGATCGGTTGCGCGCCCGTCCTCGGACGGGCGCCGGCCGAGGTCAGGAGCCGCCGTCACGCGGCGCAGGGAGTGAATTCAAGATGAGACATCGCAAATCGACCGTCCGGCTGAACCGCACTGCGTCGCACCGTAAGGCGATGTTCCGGAACATGGTGACGTCGCTCTTGCGGGAAGAGCGGGTCGAAACGACCGTCGCGAAGGCCAAGGAAGCGCGTCGCGTGGCGGAGCGGGTCATCACCTGCGCGAAGCGGGGCGACTTGCACGCACGTCGCCGCGCCGCTCGGGTCGTCCAGGATCCCGCCGTCCTGCGGAAGCTCTTCGATGAGATTGCGCCGCGCTTCGCCGAGAGGCCGGGCGGCTACACGCGAATCCTGAAGACCGGCTTCCGAGCCGGCGACAGCGCCCCCCTCTCGATCCTGGAGCTTCTCCAGGCCGAGGGCGCCACCGTGGTCGAGGCGGAAGAGGCGGACGAGAAGAAGAAGTCTGTCAAGAAGGGCAAGAAGAAGGGAAAAGAGCCCAAAGCTGACAAGAAGACCGAGGGGAAAGCCAAGGCCAAGGGCAAGGGCAAGAGCAAGGCCAAGACGAAGTCCGCCTCCACGAAGTAGGCCCCCCCCCGGACCCCGTCCTCTCCGCCGGGCTCATTCCCCGCTCCTCACTGCCGATAACTGTCCCGGAGGCAGTCTCCGTTCGAAATCGGCCCAGCCCGAAGAAGATCGAGAAGGTAGTGCACAAGAGTCCACAGCCCGGCTCGCTCGAGCCGACCGGCGAGGCGTTCGTTCACGCCGTCCTCGCCCAGGTACACGCCTCCGCCGATCTGGAGACGGGTGCCGCCGCCCTTCTCGATGCGATCCACGGACAGCTTGATGTTACCGGAGGGCTCGTCGCGCTCCGCGACGGGAACGTCGGCCGGGTGTTCGCATCCGTCGGGCTTCCTCCGGAGTGGCTCGTCACCTGGAGCCAACCGTCGGAGTCGGACGAGGCGCGGTGGCGGGCGGGCCTTTGCCAGGAGCCGCTCGACGCGCCGGAACCCGCCATCGATCTTCGTCTGAAACGAAGCGGGGTTCGGGGTGTGCTCACGATTCCGCTGGTCGTGTCGGGCGGCACCGTGGGCGCGATCGTCCTCACGTCGACCAAGGCGGAGCCCTTCGCCGATCCCGAGTACTTGCCGCTCGCGTCGATCGCGGAGCCGTTCGTCAAGTGGCTGGTGTCGAAGCTGCCGCCGCCGCGTGAACCGGTGGCGGTCGTGGAGAAGGAGGCCCCGAGGACGACCCAACCGGCCACCCCGCTTTCGGACTCGCTGGCGACCTCCATCGGGGCCATGGCCGTGGCGACGCTGGACTCCGACGGTCGCTTCCGCGACGTGGGGGCGAGCTTCGCGAAGCTGGTCGGGGTTTCGGAGGACGACCTGCGTGGGGTCGGGCTGGACGAGGTGCTCGCGGCGGAGGATGCCTCGAGGGCGCGAGCGGCGATCGACGTGACTCGCGAGCGTGCCGCGACGGTACTGCCGTCCGTGACGCGGCGGCTCGACCCGTTCGGGGACACCGAGGGGACGACGACGATCGACCTCATCCTCAGTCGGCGGGACGAGTCGAGCATCGTGGTTCTCGGTCTACCGGTCGTGGACGTCCTGGCGGCGGCGGGGGACGAGGCGCCGGCGGAGCCGTCCGACGAGAGTGGAGGGCTCCGGAGCCCGGCCTCGGGGGTGATGATTCTCGATCGCCGGAAGATCGAGACGTCGAGCCAGTGGCGCCGGTGGTCGGGGGAATTGCTCGCCGTGCTCGGCGGCTCCACGCTCGTGCTCGATCCGCGCGGGCGCATCGTGGAGCTGGGGTCGGAGTGGCTGTCGGAAACGGAGCCGGACTCCTTCCACTGGCTGGGGCGTCACCTCGGCGACCTGTTCGAGGAGGACCGGATCGAGGTTCAGGAGGCACTGAAGACGGTGGTCCGCGACGGCGTCTGGAGTGGCCGATTGACGGCCGGGACGTCAGTGCCGGTATACCTGCGCTCCGTGCGCGACGACGGGGGAGCGCTCGAGGCCATTGTCGGGGCGCGGCTGCCGGAGAAATCGCTGGAGGGCGGCGACCTCTTCCGGAAGATCCCGGTGGGCATGATCCACGTCGATCCGGAGCTCCAGATCATGGATACGAACCCGGAGCTGGCGGCCGTCCTGCCCGGGTGCCCTCGGGATGCGAGCCTCAAGGGCGTCGATGTGAGAAGCCTCGCGGCCTTCCAAGCGAGCCACGTTCAGGAAGCGCTGGAGTCGTTGCCGGAGCGCGGCCGCTTCGACCTATCGGAGGTTCATCTCGAAGAAGACACGAATGGGCAACCCCAGGCGGCCCGCCCGTCGCCCGTGGTGCAGCTGCACGCCCAGGAGCTCAACGATGGGGATGGCGAGCCGGTCGGTTTCCTGATCACGGTCATCGGGCGCGACGGAAAGACGCAGCTCGAGAATCGTCTGATCGAAGCGCAGAAGATGGAGTCCATCGGGAACTTCGCGAGTGGGCTCGCGCACGACTTCGGCAACTTCGTCTCGTTCATTCTCGGCAAGGCCAAGGCTCTCCGGGAGACGCTCGCGGACAACCCGCGGGCGGCTCGGGATCTCGCCGACATCGAGGAGGCGGGCAAGCGCGCCCAGCACCTGTCCGAAGAGCTCATCCGGTTCGCGCGGGGTGGGCGGAGTCGCGCATCGAAGCTGGAGCTGAACGATCTGATCAAGGAAGTCGTCGCTCTCATCAAGACCAGCGTCGGCACCAACATCGACGTGAAGTACGAGCTCGCAGAAGGGCTCGCTCCGGTGGAAGGCGACGAGGTCGAGCTGCAGCAGATGGTGTTGAACCTCTGCCTGAACGCTCGGGATGCGATGAAGGGCGGCGGAACACTCTCGATGCAAACGACCCCGCTCACGCCCGAACAGATGGACCTGCTCGGCACGGGGGCGCCCGTGAGCTCGGGCATCTGCCTCGTGATCAAGGACACGGGAGTCGGTATGCCGGCCGAGATTCGGGATCACATCTTCGA
Organism: bacterium; assembly: GCA_025774865.1. Taxonomy (GTDB): domain Bacteria; phylum ARS69; class ARS69; order ARS69; family ARS69; genus JALGZO01. The sequence goes on from JALGZO010000617.1 coordinate 4,020, forward strand.
GCCGTTCTTCTCCACGAAGGACGATCAGCGAAACGGGCTGGGGCTCGCGATGGTGTACGCGATCGTGCGGCGGCACGGAGGCATGATCGACGTCCGGAGCGAACCGGGCGAGGGGACTTTGTTCGAGGTTCTGCTCCCCGCCGCGACCGACGCGGTTCCCGTTTCGACGAAGAAAGCCCAGGTCCTGGTGGTCGATGACGAGCTCGCCTTCCGCGAGATGATCCGTCTCATCCTGGAGGAGGAAGGGCACCAGGTGTGTTTGGCGAAGGACGGGGCGGAGGCATTGACGGTGCTCGAGGCTGACCACGACGAGATCGGGCTCGTCATCCTCGATCTCAGGATGCCGGGCGTCGACGGGTTGAGTGTGCTGCAGCAGATGAAGTACGTGGCGCCGGAACTGCCCGTTCTCGTGACAACGGGATGGGCCGAACCACACGAGCTGGAGCTCGCCCAGCGGCGCGGGGCGCGCAAGATTCTGCAGAAGCCCTACCGGGCCGGCGAGTTGCGGCAGGCGATAGCGAAGGTCCTCGCGTCGGAGGCAGGCGAGGCCGCGCCCGGAGAAGCGGTCGAGGCGGAGGCGGAAGCGGTGCCGGTGGGCGCGACGATCGAGGACGGCGTGGTGGGCGGGCCGGAGGACGGGCAGGTTCGGGCGCAGCGGCGGTGGTCCGGGATCGTCAGTCGGCCGGTGCTGGGAGGAGCGCGGCGCGGAGCGGCCGCCGCCGGTGGTGCCGGCGATGCCGCGAACGGGGAGGACCGGGGCGGAGACGGCCCGGCGGCAATTGACAACGAGGGGCCCGTCGGCTAGTGTACTGCGGCCTCGATTTCGAAACGGCGAGTGGATCATCGCCCGAGGGTTTGCTGCGCTCCTCGGTAGCTCAATGGTAGAGCATGCGGCTGTTAACCGCAGGGTTGTTGGTTCGAGTCCAACCCGGGGAGCCAAACCTCCCAATCGAACTCCACGACGCGGCACGAGAGAAGACTTGGCCGGGGTACGAGCGATCCCCGGAAGGCGCCCCATAGCCCCTTTGATAGCAACGGGATGCGAGGGTGAGTCGGGAAGCGGGAGGCGCGAGAGACGCCGCGGGCTGTTCACCACCTGGCGCGATAGAGCCACGATTTTCGGCCGATTTGCTCGAAACTCTCGGGCTCTAGGCTCTATCCTGCCGAGTGGTGAACAAA
>JALGZO010000618.1 GCA_025774865.1 bacterium
CCTCCTGCGCGCGGCATCGCAGATCGGCCGTCCTCTGACGATTATCATGGCGGGGACGGACGAGGACGAGGAACTCCGACGACTCGCTTCACAGCTTCCCGCGGGATCTCGTGCTCATTGCCTCGGATTTCGAGCCGACGTCGCGGAGCTCAACGCGCTCTTCGACGTGTTCGTGCTTCCCTCCGAGATCGAGGGGTTCTCGCTCGCGCTCCTCGAAGCGATGGCACGCGGGTTGCCGTGCATCGCGACCGACGTGGGGGGAAACCGAGAGGCATTGAGCGATGGGGCGGGGGTGCTCGTGCCGGCGCGGAATCCGGAGGCCTTGGCGAAAGCCCTTGCGTCGGTGCTGAACGACCCGGATGCTGCCCGGGAGTTGGGAGCCCGTGCCCGTGCGCGAGCCCTTCGGGAATTCGACGTCCGGCAGACGGTGGCCCGGACGGAGGCTCTCTACGAGAGCCTCGGCTCCGAGGAAAGCCGGTGAAGCGACTTCCGGAAATCACTCTGATCCTCTACTCGCTGACCGGGACCATCTCGATCGCGGCGAGTCAGGCGGTGATGGCGCTCGGCGCCGGGCTCGCGCTGGTCGACCGGGGGCGAGGCGTCTGGTTCCGGTGGGTGCGCACCGGCCTCGAGCGGCCGCTCGTGTTCTGGGCGCTCGCCTCCGTCTTCGCGACGGCCCTCGCGGCCGACCCGATGGCGTCCGCCGACAAGTTGAGGAAGATCCCGCTTCTCGCGATGGTGTTTTGGGCGCCCACCGTGATCGACCGACCGTGGGCCCTCGGACGTCTGTACACAGGCCTCCTCTTCTCGGCGGGGGCGACCGCACTCTACGGAGTTCTCACGTTCTTTCTGCAGGGAGGACCCGAGCTCTCCATTCGCCTCCGGGGCTTCCATACGTCCTACGTGACGAACTCGGGACTGCTGCTCCTGTGTACCTTTCCCGCCGTCCTGTTCGCGGGTTGTCGCGAGCTGTCGGCGTCCCGCCGGTGGGGAGCGGCTTTCGCCGCGGGCTCGATCCTCGCGGCGCAATTCTTCGGACGGCTGGCGACCGGGTGGCTGGGGACCGCGGCCGGTCTCTTTTTCCTCGCTCTCCGGCGCGGCCGCCCCCGTCTGGCGGCGCTGGTCCCGCTCGCGGCGGCGCTCTTGCTCGTCTTGCCGGGAGTGTTCCAGGAGACGGCGCGGAATCTCCTGGACCCGACCGGCGCCGCCAACCAGAGGCGCGTCGACATCTGGGCGAACGGGCTGCAGCTCTTTCGCGGTGATCCCTGGTCCGGGTGGGGTCTCCACGACCTGAGCGATGAGTACCGCCGCGTCAAGGACCCCTCCGATCCGACGGAGGGTCACATGGCCTCGGTGCCGGTTCACGTGGCGGCTTCGATGGGGTTGCCGGGTGTGCTGGCGTTGGTGTGGCTCACGGTGGCGTTTTTTCGCGTGATCGCGCGCGCGCGACGAAAGGTCGAGACCGAGTTTCTGCGCGCCGTCGTGGACGGGACCGAAGCCTCGCTCGTGGCCTTTCTCACCGCGGGACTCGTCGACTGGAATCTGGGAGACTCGGAACTCCTCGCGCTGCTCTGCTTCCTCGTGGGAACCGCGATCGCCGCCGGAAGGCTCGGCCCGGCCGAGCGGACGACGACCGCCGGCGCCGCGTAGCCGGGGCATCTCATGGAACCTCTCTCCGTTCTGATCCCGACGCTGGACGAAGAAGAGAACCTGCCCGAGTGCCTCGAGAGCTGTTCGTTCGCAAGCGAGATCGTCGTGGTCGATTCGGGCAGCCGTGATGCCACGCGCGACATCGCTGAGCGCTTCGGGGCGACCGTTCGAGTGCGTGAGTTCGACGATCACGCTTCGCAGAAGAACTGGGGCCTCGACCGCGTGACGCACCGCTGGGTTCTGGTGCTCGACGCGGACGAACGCGTCACGCCCGAGCTTCGCGTCGAGATCGAGCGGGTCCTCTCGAGCGAGACGAACCCGTCGGGCTATTGGATCCGGCGCCGCAATCACTTTCTCGGTCGCCCGATCCGAGGGTGCGGCTGGCAGCGAGACAAGGTGTTGCGGCTCTTTGACCGAACCCGAGGGCGTTACGCGCCGCGCCGAGTACACGAGAAGATCGAGATCACGGGCCCGGTGGGGAACTTGCAGCACCACCTCACTCACTACACCTGCCGCGATCTTTCGACCTGGATCCGGAAGGCGGAGCGTTACGCGCTCCTCGGCGCGGAGGAGGCACAGGCGAAGGGGCGGCGACCGCGGGCCGGGGACCTCGTCCTGCGCCCCGCGATGCGCTTTCTGAAGCAATACGTCCTCCAAGCCGGCTTTCGCGACGGAGCCGAGGGTCGGATCCTCTGCACCGTCTCCGCGTTCGGCGTCTTCATGAAGTACGCGCACCTGCGGGAGCTCGTCCGCAATGGCCGGGAAGCGACGTGAAGATCCCCGATGGGTTCAGGCCGCGGCGGGTCCTGGTGCTCCGGCTGAGAGGGTTGGGAGACGTCGTGCTGGCGTCGGCCGTCGTCGACGCCCTGCGCCGCGCCTATCCCGGTGTCGCGATCGACTTCTTGTCCGCTGCACCGGCGAAGGCGCTCCTCGAAACGGACCCACGGCTCGACGGAGTCTTTCTGCTGGGCGACGAGCGGGCCACCGACGGGCATGTGCAAATCGGCTCGAAGCCCGACGCCATCCGTTGGATGCGGCGTCGTCGGTCGGACCTCATGGTCGATCTCTTCTCGAACCCGTTGACCGCGTTGCTCTCTGCCTTTTCCGGCGCGCGTTACCGCGTGGGGCTCGCGAGGCGGTGGCGTGCCATCGCCTACAACATCCGCGTCCCCCGGTTCCAGGGAGACCCCGCGCATGACTTCCGATATGCCCGCGAGGTTCAGCTCGACTTTCTTCGAAACGCCGGGATCCGCTGGCAAGGTGACGCCCGGGCGGAGGTGTTTCTGGAAACGGCCGACCGCGAGTTCGCCGGGGAAGCGTTGCAGACCCTCGGCTACCGGTCGGGAGCGCCCTTCGCCGCCGTGCTCCCCGCCGGCTCGTGGGAGAGCAAGCGCTGGACGGCGGAAGGCTTCGCGGCCGTCGGACGATACCTGGCCGAGCGACTCGGCCAACCCACGCTTGTCGTGTGGGGACCGCCCGAGCGGCAGGACGCCGAGAGCATCGCGTCCTCCCTCGGGGAAAAGGCGCGACTCGCCCCGCCCACGACGCTCCGCCAGATGGCCGCGCTCCTCGGGCAGCCGACGGCGCTCGTCGCGACCGATTGCCTCGGTCGGCACCTGTCCGTCGTCCAGGGCGTCGCGACGGTAGGCATCTTCAGTACGACCGACCCCCGCTCCTGGACCCCTCGCGAGGGGACGCATCGCGCCGTGCGAGGTGGACCGAGGGAGGGCTACGCGACGCTGCGGGACTTGCCGCCCGATCCGGTCATCGAACAGGTGCAAGCGCTCCTGGAGGACGGCGTACTGGACTCGCCGAGACCGTCCTTCTAGAATCCCGCGGTTCCGCTGCGTTCCGGGGATCCGACCGGGATCACCGAAACCGCGGGCGCACTCGCCAGCATCTGAACCCCGGGGAGGGAGACAGCCGTGTCGACCGCGTCACCCGGTCAATCGCTCCGGGTTCTCTTCATCGCGCAGTGCTTCACCCCGAAGGTCGGGGGGCGGGCGAGCCTTCTTCGCGATTTGATTCGGAATCTGCCCGGGGATCGGACCTCCGTCAGTACACCGGGCGCGCCCGGCGCGCGAGAGGCCGACCGCGAGCTTCCGGCGCGGGTGCACCGCGGGCCGGCGGGATTCTTCGGAGCCGGCGAACTCGGCCTCACACTCTGGCGACGACGTCTCACCCGGATCTGCCGGTCCGAACGACCGGGCATCGTGGTCGCGTCGGGCGGAACCACCGAGGGCCTGCTCGCGCAGCACGTGCGCCAGAAGCGCGGGCTCCCCTACGTTCTCCAGCTCGAGGCCCCGGAGCTCGCCCGGATCGGGCTCGCCATCCGGGCTGACGACGCAGCGGGGCATCGGCTCCAGCGAATGATCTCGGAGGCCGCGGGGATCGTGGTCGGCGGCCCGACCTGCCGGTTCGAGGCCTACAAGCTCGGCGTCTATCCGCACCATCTCCACGTCGTCCGTCCCGGAGTCGACCTCGAGACGTTCCGGCCTGGCGAGGCGCCGCCTGCGCTCAGCGAACGTCTCGGGCATCGTCAAGGCCCCGTGCTGGTGGCGGTTCTGGGAGAGTCCACGGAGCACGATCTCGAGACGCTGCTGCGCGCTCTCGCGTCACTGCGTCACCAACGTCGTGGCGCTCGCCTCGTCGTCATCGAGTCAGAGCCCACCGACCACGGTGCGCTGGTCCGCGAGCTTCGACTCGAGGAAGCCGTGCACTTCGTCGGGCGCCTGCCTCCCTCGGAGCTTCCGGACTGGTATCGGCTCGCCGACGTCTTCGTGCTCGCGCGGCGCAAAGAGGCGGGGGCCGAGGGGGGAATCCCCGTGGCACTGATGGAGGCGATGGCATCGGGCTGCGCGATCGTCGCCACGCGCTCCGCCGGGGTCGAGGAGATCGCCCGCGCCGACGAAGATGCGCTCCTCGTCGAGCCGGGCGCTCACGCGAAGCTCGCGAAATCGGTGCTCGGCCTGCTGCGCGAGGAGGACTCGCGCGCGGCGCTCGCGACCCAGGCGCGGCAGCGGGCGGAGTCGGAGTTCGGCGCGCCTCGTTTCGGGCGCGACTTTCGCGAGTACCTCGAGGTGCTCTACTTCCGCCGACTGGGTCTGGGGACGCTCGAGCCTCCCGCCGAGCCCCCGGTCCAGGAAACGTCTCCGGCGGTCTGACGCGTGCACGTTCTCCACGTCGATCCCGCGCCCACCTGGCGAGGGGGGGAGCGACAGGTCTTTCTGCTGGCGCGCGAGCTCCAACGACGCGGACACCAGAGCCCGATCGTTGCGGCGCCGGAGAGTCCGCTGCTCACGCGGGCGCGCGACGTCGGTGTCCCGACGATTCCCCTCCGGATCCGTGGGGATCTCGACCTGCCGGCGGTGGGGCGGCTGGCGCGGCTCGTGCGCGGGACGCGCCCGGACGTGCTCCATCTGCATACGGCCCGCGCCCACGCGGCGGGGGGCCTCGCCGCCCGGTTGACCGGCTTCGGGCCGGTCCTCGTCACGCGAAGACTCGAGCTGCCCCCGCGGGGGCCGTGGGGCCGATGGAAGTACCGATC
>JALGZO010000619.1 GCA_025774865.1 bacterium
TCCAGTCGAAGAATCCGCATCTTCGCGTGGAGCTCGGGACGGAAGCGCTCTGGCGCACGCTGATCGAGGACACCCGCGTCGGCATCTTTCACCCGGGAGCCGGGGCCAGCTTTCCGCTCTGGGAGCGGGAGACGGGCGCGGTGTTGAGCGCGGAGCAGATGGCGGGCGCGAGTGGCGGGATCGGGCTCGCCGGCGAGCGGAAGTGGGTCCCCGACGCTGGCGGCACGGTTTCCGTCTGGAGCCGAGGCCGGACCGTGAAGTTCGTCGCCGCGGACCGCGGCGAGTTCCTCGATGCCGTGGGATATCGAGCCGTGCTGCTGTCGCAACCGGCGCCGACGGTTCGTGCCGACGCAGACGGCGACTTCCTGTTGTCCCACGAGCTCGGGGTTCGGCTCGTGGATGGGGATGGTGTCGAGACCGACTTCAGGCTCCAGAGTATGAGCCCGGACGTCCGCGCGAGCCGGCTCGTCATCCAAGGGCGACCCGTGCGGGTCCACGGCGATCGGATCTACTGGATCTACCTCGGGCGCGACTTCTTGGAGATTCGCACGGTTCCCGTGTCCGAGATCCCCGGCTTACCGCGCATCCTCTCCGACGAGTCGTCCCCCGATCGGGGGGGATGACATGGCTCATGTCGAGTCCGAAGCGCTCGTTCTGCGCCATGTGAGGCAGGGGGACACGTCACACGTCGTCACGCTCTTCGCTCGCGAGGGGGGCAAGATCGCCATCCTGGCGAAGGGAAATCGCAAGCCCGGCAGCCGCTTCGGCGCCGGTCTCGACCTCTTCAACCTGACGCACATCCGCTACCGCGCGCGTCCCAACCGCGACTTGATGTACCTCGACACGTGCGAGCTGCGACGAAGTTTCGGAGGCCTGGCGGTCGACGTCTTCGGATACGCCTCAGCGGGCGCGTGCGCCGAGTTGGTGGATCGACTGGTGCCCGAGGGGGCGGCGTCGGAGCAGATCTTCGATCTCTTTCTGGAGGTACTCACGATCCTCTTGGAGACCGCACCCCTGGCGGCCGGGGAGGAGCTCCGCGCCGTCGCGCTGCCGATCGCCTTCCAGCTCAAGCTCATGGACGTTCTCGGAGTGGCCCCGGAGCTCACCGGGTGTGTCGTCTGCGGGGACACCGAGCTCGGGGCGGCGACGAGCCTGTCCGCGCATCGGGGTGGGCTCCTCTGTCCCCGGTGCCGCGCCGCCGAGGGGGGGAGGCGCTTGGGGGCCGAGACGGTCGCATTCCTGCGGGCGTCGCACTTCGGCGAGCTGGCTCAGATCATGACGGTGCCGTACCCGCCCCCGCGCGGATTGATCGTGGAGGCTCGCGCCGCCCTCGACGCTCTTCTGGAATTCCATCATCATGGTCGACCGGCGGCGTTCCGGAGCCGGAAGTTCCTCGACGAGCTCTGGAAGTAGACGACGCGGGCCGAGCTCCGGACGGGGCCGCCCGACAATTGCGCTTTCTTGCATCTCTTGGTTCGGTGCCCCGAGCCCGGGCCGTCGATCAAGAACGGTCGTCCGCCGGTCGATTCAACCAGGAGGGGTGACTCCCAGGCCGGGAGCCCTCGCCGCGTTGCCGGGGCACTCCACGCTCCAGAATCCGGGGGTCGGTCATGACCATCGACGAGCTCCTGACGAAGCTCGAAGACTTGATGAAAGAAGGGGGACACCTCGAGGACATCCTCGAAGCGTCCGTCGAGGGGCTCCACGGGATGGATCCGCGGTTCGACTGGACCGGGATCTACGAGCTTTTCCCCGATGACACGCTGCGCCTCGGTCCGTTCATCGGATCGCCGACGGATCACGTGTTCATCGGAGTCGGTCAGGGGGTGTGCGGCGCCGCCATCGCGCAGAAGCGCAACATGAACATCCCCGACGTTCGCACCGCCGCCAACTACCTCGCGTGCAGTGCGGAGACCCGCGCTGAGCTCGTCGTGCTCATCCGTGACGGAGACCGGATCTACGGTCAGATCGACATCGATAGCCACACGGCGGGCGCGTTCGACGATCCGTGCGTCGACAAGGTGCAGCGAGTCGCCGACGCATTGGCGCACGCGTACGAGACGCGGCACGCGGAGAGCAGTTGAGCCGGGGCCAATGAGAGCCGACTCCTCCGTCGAAGCGGGCTCCACCCGAGCGGGTTCTGCGTCCGATGCCGGTCAGCTGCTTCAGCGCCTCACGCCGCTGCTCACGCAGCAGTCTCTCGACACCGCGCTCCCGGGTGCGATCCAGCTCATCGGGTCGATGTCGGGGGCGGCGGCGGCGGGGATCCTTCTCCTCAGGAAGGAGGACGTGGCCAAAGAGCACTGGCACGGCGACGAGTCCGTTTCCGGCGGGCTCCGGGCGGAGTGCATCAAGTCGGCGCGGCTGGCGCGCACCGATCGCACGGGTTCGGTCCGCATCGTGGACGGAGAGGTGGGGCGGTACTACCTGTGGACGACACCTCTTCAAGTGTCGGGAGCGGAGCCGATCGGTGCGATCACGCTCGCGTTCTCGCAGGCGCCCGGAAGAGACACGACCTTCGACGCCGGCGGCGTCGAACGGCTGGCGGACCTCTTCGCAGCGAAGATCGTGCTCAGCCGGGAGACCGCGGCCTACCGTTCCGAAAAGGAGCGGTACGAGCGGTGGTTTCGAACGCTCGACTCCCAACTGCAGGTGCTGGATCGCGAGCGGCAGAAATTCGTCGCGGTGGCGAGCCAATCCGACACCCATATGATCGTCGTGAACACGGAGTACCGGGTTCGGTGGGTCAACCAAACGAGGGCGGGCCGTCTCGACGACGTGGGACGCGAGGTCAGCTGGATCGACCGGCCGCTCCAGGAGGTCTGGGATACTCTGGAGGTGAACGGTCCGCCCTGCGGATCCGAGCAATGCCCGGTCGCCCAGGCGTTCGCGACGAACGTCGTCGTGCACGAGGAGTATCAGCAGCCCACCGCCACGGAACGGCGCAACCTCTACGTCACGGCGATGCCGATCAAGGCTCCCGACGGGCAGCCGGACGAAGTTCTCGTCATGGTGCAGGACGTCAGCGATCTGGAGGTGCTCCGGCGGTCCGAGACTCGCTACCGCCAGCTCTTCGAGCAGAGCCCCGACGCGATGATCATGGTCGAGCCCACATCCGGTTGCGTGCTGATCGCGAACCCGGTGGCGGAGGATCTGACCGGGTACGAGCCGAAGGGGATCCCGGGTCTCTCCGTCGAAGCGCTCCACGAGCCGGCCGACTGGCCCAACGCGCAGAAGGTCTACGATCAGGTCTTCCTGCAGGACGATCCGATCGTCACCGAATGCATTCTCAAGACCGCCGACGGCTCGCGGATCGTCGCGAACATGGCGGCGACGCGCTTCGAGCTGGAAGGGCAAGCCGTCGTGCTCGTGGAGTTCCAGGACATCACCGACCGCAAGCAGCTCGAGAGTGAACTGCGCCACTCGCAGAAGATGGATGCGATCGGCCGCCTCGCGGGCGGGGTGGCCCACGACTTCAACAACATCCTGACGATCATCCTGGGTCAGACGGAATTGATGCTCGGGAGGCTCGACGAGGGCAACCGGCTCCGCCGCACGGCCGAGAGCATCGAAAAAGCCGCCGTTCGCGGATCCCTCCTCACGCGTCAGCTTCTCGCGTTCAGCCGCAAGGAAGTCGTGAAACGCGAGATCGTCGATCTGTGCGCCACGTTCTCGGGCATCGAGCCCATGCTCCGGACGCTCATCGGCGAGGACGTCGAGCTGGTGACGAGCACGGACCCCGAGCCCTGCTTCGTGCGGGCCGATCGTGGGCAGATCGAGCAGGTCATCATGAACCTGGTCGTCAACGCGAGAGACGCGATGCCGCACGGCGGCAAGCTCTCGATCGGGATCTCCCGCGTCCGGAAGGCATTGAGGGGGAGCGACGGCCGGGCCTGCGAGTCCGCTCCGTGCGCTCTCCTCCGAATACGCGACACCGGTACCGGGATGGACTCATCGACGCAAGCGCGGCTCTTCGAACCGTTCTTCACCACGAAAGCGCCCGGCGAGGGCACGGGGCTGGGCTTGAGTTCCGCGTACGGCATCGTGCAGGAGGCCGCCGGCGAAATCTCCGTGATGAGTGAGCCGGGTGAGGGCACCACCTTCCTCATCCACTTCCCTCTGCAGAAGGGCGTGACGATCCCGAAGAAACAGGAGAAGAAGCCGAGCGGCGTCTTCCGGCGCGGGCATGAGTCCATTCTGCTCGTGGAGGACGAAGAGGAGGTGCGCGCGATCGCCACGGAGGCCCTCCGAATGAGCGGCTACTCGGTCCTGGCCGCCTCGTCCGGCGACGAGGCGCTCGATCTGCTCATTCAATACGCGCCGGTGGTCCACCTCATCTTGACCGACGTCATCATGCCCGGTCTTTCGGGCGGAGAGCTCGTCCAGCGGATCGCGGCGGTCAGGCCCCAGGCGCGAGTGCTCTACATGTCCGGCTACAACGACGACGCGATCGTGCGCCACGGCGTGTCGGATTCGAACGCGGCCTTCATTCAGAAGCCGTTCACGCTGGAAGGGCTCACGAGTCGGGTTCGCGAGATCCTGGATCGCCCTCAGTCTCCCGCCGGGTCGGAGTGAGGCGACCTTCCTGCTGCGCCGCGAGCGCCAGGAGCAGTTCGACGCTTCTCCCGTAACTGTGCACCCCGCCTTCCACGCGATTCGTCTTGAGATAGGCGTCGTTGAGCGCCCGTGTGACGTCACGGGCCGGCCCAAGATGCCGTTCCCAGTAGGCGCGGAGATCGTCGACGTCGCGCTGAACGCCGGGCAACCGTCGCGCGACGAGCTCCTCGACGCGCTCGCGATCCGGGATCGACAAGGCGAACAGGAGCTGGCGCTGCGCGAACACGTACGCCGCGTAGCGCGCGTGGGGATCGGGAGCGAGCGAGCCGGCGAGGAAGCCGAAGAAGTTCGCCTCCCTTTCCGGACCGATCCCACGCTGGTGTGACTTCTCGTGGGCGACGACCTGCGGATAGGATACCGCGGGCACTCCCGCGTTGACATTCGCCTCGCCGGTGAAGGGAAAGAAGAAACCGGACAGCCCGAGACGATCGAGGATCGGACTCGACAGGAGACGCTTGGTGGGCCCGAAGCGTGCCGCCACGGGGCCCCGGAGGTCCCAGGCTCCGGCCGCGCGGCGCCAGCCGTCCTCGATGGACGCATCGAGCGCCGCCAGGTCTCCGAGCG
>JALGZO010000620.1 GCA_025774865.1 bacterium
GGATCATCCCTTCATCGGGCTCGCGATGTTCCGGGAGATGAACGGAAGAATGGAGATGATCGGAAAGAGCTGGATCAAGCACGGCTTCTTCGCGCTGGCGAGCAACCAGTGTGATCTCGGATGTCCAGGCGGTGGTGGCGGCTATCTCGTCGTCGCTTGTTCCGACACGTACTCGGTCGCGAACAACGCGTCACAGTACTATATAGGCCCCCGGGAGGAAGTGAATCCCCATACTTGCGAGTGGGATTGTCTCGGGTCCTGGTTCGATGGCATCCCGGTGGATTGCGTGCGTGACGAAGACGGGTCCGGCCTCGATCCCGTCGCACACCGTCTCGCGGTCTTCGAGAACGAGCTGGAACTTCCGGGTGCCCGGTACTTCTACGAAGGAGTCTACTACGTCGCCGATGACGACACGCTCTTCAACAACTTCGGGTGGCGCGAGTGCACGACGTCCTGGAACGGGTCCGGTTGGGACTTCACCGACGTCGGGGGAGGCGTGCTCGCGAATCCGGGTCCCTTCATGCTCAACTGGGGCCAGAACCAGTACACGGAGCAGGTCTCACCGGATGACGGCTTCGTGATCCTGAGTGAGGAGATCACCGACATCGGTGGCGGCAACTGGCACTACGAGTATGCGCTCTACAACCAGACCAGCGCTCGGGCCGTGGACGCGTTCACGATTCCGGTCGGTGACGCCGTCATTTCCAACGCGGGGTTCCGCGACATCGATCGGGAGTCCGGCAACGAGTGGACTTTCTCCGTCGCCGAGGGACTCGCGACCTGGGAGACCTTCCCCTTCGGAAGCCCGAATCCCACAAACCCGGTCGAGTACCAATCGGTCTACAACTTCTGGTTCGACGCGAACGCCGAGGCCCTCCCCGCTTCGGCGCTCTTGAGGCTCCACCGACCGGGAACCGGTAGCCACGTCTTCCTCGACGTTCGCGCCCCCTACGGAGGCGTGACCACCGCGATGACGAGGGAGTCGGAGGCGCCGATCGCGCTCTTCCCCAGTGAGCCGAATCCGTTTCTCGAGTCCACGAGGATCTCCTTCGCGCTCGAGCGGGCGCAACCCGTTCGATTGTTCGTGACGGACGTCACGGGCCGAGTCGTGCGGAATCTGGTGGATGGCGTGGCCCCGGGCGGAAGGACCTCTCTGCACTGGGATGGCCGGGACAACACCGGCACGAGAGTGGCCAGCGGCATCTATTTCTTCCGCTTGGAGTCGTCCAGGGAGTCCCGCACGGCCAAGGGGGTTCTCCTCCGATAGGGAGCGCCCCGTCTTCTGCCGCCGGGTTCTATCTCGATTCGAACCCGGCGTTTTCTTGTCTTCTCAGATGAGCCAGAAGCTCGCGCGCCTGCGAGTCCGTCGGAGCGAGCCCGAGCGACGTCTCGACGGCGAGAATCGCCTCGTCGAGGCGGGCCTGGTACATCAGTGCGACTCCGAGGTTGTAGTGAGCCGCGGCCATTGCCGGCTGGAGACGAACCGCCTCGCGGAAGTGCTGCTCTCCTTCGACGATCTGGCGCTCCTCGAGTAGCAGACCACCGAGGTTGTAGTGCGCTTGTGCGAAGTCGGGCTCGAGGCGTAGCGCCTCCCGCAGCGCCTCCTGTGCCTCGGCCGGGCGACCCTGCGCGGTGAGCGCCTCGGCCAGGTAGTAGCACGCGCGCGCCTGGACTCCCTGAAGATGTCGCTGCGACGAAGCCGACGACGTGCGGACGCGCAGCGCCTCCCGAAGATGCTGCTCGGCCTCCGGGTACCGACCTGCCTGCATCAAGCTTCGGCCGAGCTCCGTGCGGGCGGCGGCGTTCACCGGATCACGCTCGACGACCTGCTGCAGGTGCACGGTGGCGTGTCCGAAGTCGCCGCGTTCGATAAGAAGGGTCGCGAGCGTCTCCTGGAGCTTCTTCGAGCGGAACAGCCCCCAGCGAGCACTCCACTGCAGGTGGTCGAGGGCTCCTCCGGCGAGCTCGGTAGCGACCTGGCTTCCCGCGGCGGCCGCGGCCCGGGACCTCTCGAACGCAGCGTAGCCCGCGCGCGTGTGGTACTGGACCATTGCGCTGTGAGCGGTGAAGGCGAGAAAAGCGAAAACCGCCACGGCGTAGATCCAGCCCGCGCGAAGCAGTCGACCACTTCTCTTGAGGCCGTAGTCGATCACGCGGACGTTCGATCGCGTGAACAAGCGAACCAAGACGATGACGGAGTAGCTCGCCACGCCGCCGAGACCGACCGTAAGCAAGAACGGGATCGCGTCGTAGAGCTGGCGATAGACCACGAGCGTCGTGACGAACAGCACGGCCATCAAGAGCTCTTCTGACCACGAGAAGTGGTACTTCCGATGCGGCATTCCCGTGCGACCGTAGGCGACGAGTCCCAGCAGAGCGACCGCGAGCCCGAACGGCACCAGGTCGAGTCGGCCGCCCCACGCGGTCTGAGCTCCCGGCACGAGAAGGACCGCCAGGGTCGCGACCGTGAGGGCCCCCAGGCCGAGCAAGATCCAGCGTCCGCCCCACAGCTTCGTCAGCGTGGGAGCGCCCCAGCTGTAGTGGAGCGCGTTCTCGGGGCACGCGCTGACGCAGTCGAGATCCTTGAGACAGCGCGGATTCACGATCGTGCCGTGCCGGTCCACCTCCTCGTGAACGCGCACGCCGGAGGTGCAGACGGCCGTGCAGGTTCCGCACTGAACGCAGGAGTCGTCGACGCGGATGCGGCCTGGCGCGAAACGGTCGATCGTCAGGAAGAGTGCACCGTAGGGGCATCCGTAAGTACAGAACGCACGGGATCCCAGCACGTAGACGATGAGAAACCCACAGACGAAGAACGTCAGCGCGGTAATCCAGGGGTCGGGCAGGTTCCGCCAGAAGTCCGTGGTCACGAAGGAGCTGATCCCGTCGAGGTCCGTCTGCGTGCGCAGCGTGGGGAAGTCTCGACCTGCCCACATGCGGCTGATCTGAGGCCAACCGAACATGTAGAGCAGCACGAGGGGAGGAACCCACAGGAGCAGTCGCGAACGGATCGGTCTCGGACGAATGCCGAGCTTCCCGAGAAGCCAGGCCGCCAGCTCCTGCAGCGCCATGATGTGGCACGCCCAGGAGCAGAAGAAGCGACCGAACAACATGGTAGCGAGCGTGACGGCCCCCATGAGGAGGAAGCCGGCGGTGATGATCCCCAGCTCGGCCGTGAACATGACCTCGTGCAGCTCGAGCGGGGCGAGAGTCTTCTCCGCCATCCGCCAGTGCACCACGTGGACGGCCATCAGCACGTAGACGGACGCGAGGACGAGCGCTCGCCACTTGCTGTATTTCGAGACAGGCAGGGGGTCGGGCGGGGATCTCTTCTCCGGGTGTCCAGGCGAGTCGCGGGTCTCGGTGCGAGCGGAGGACGACTTGGATGTCTGGGCCTTCTTCACGGTGCCATCCCTGGATGCTGCTCCTGCGAGCCGGGCAGAAATAGACGACTTCGTAGTCCTAATTCTGCGCCTCCGGCCGACTCGGGGCAAGAGGGTCCTTGCTCTGGACCGCTCAGAATCTCCTCAAACCCGACTCTTCGACGATTTCCGCCGTCTCCAGCACGCGATAGACGCGTTCGTACCCCGTCGCCTTCTCCCCCGGACGAAGAAAGATGAAGTCGAACCGGACGTTCTCCTCCCACCGCCGCACGGCCTCGCGAACGGCTTGCTGCAGAACCTTCCGATAGGTCGCGCCGCCCGCGGTCTTGGCGTCGAGCGCGAGGTCGTCGCTCCCCCAAAGGCGTCCGTCTTGCGAGCCCCCGGGGACCGGCAGCCAGGCTTCCGGGCCGAGGTACCCCCAGGGAAGCGCGATCGCGACCTCCGCTCCGTTCGTCAGGTCGCGGGCGCCGGCGTGCCGAGGATGACGCTCCCGGTAGTCGCGAAGCTCGCGGACCAGCTCGAGCTGTCGCTCGAACGGAACGTGGTGGCTGCGATCCGAGGTCCAGAGCCAGAAATACGTCGCACCGGCATCGTACGCGCGGGGAAACGCAAGATCCGCGGCCTGCGCGTCCATCTGTCCGTAAACGCTGATGCCCCACCGGCGGTCGAAGTGTCGCGCGGCGCCCGTGAAGAACGCGAAATGGAACGCGAGGCACGCCTCCGGATCGGCCGGAAACTCGACCCCCAGATGCTCCCGGATGAGCTCGGCGAACTTCGTCGGCTGAAACCGTCCCTCGTAGCACCAGCCGGGAATGCCCGCCTCGAACTCGTACCAGGCCGAGCTGGCCACGGCCTCCCAGACCGGGTAGTCGCCCTGGAGCACCTCGCAGCCGAAATCATAGCCGGCGTCGCGAAGCAGCCGATCGAGGTGCCTCCGTCCGTACCTGTCGGATCCCTCGTAGCGGTCGCGGGTCACGCGCGTGATGGTGGCGGCCGCTTCGCCGGGGGTCGTCGCGTCCGCGAGCTCGCGCTGGTTCAGCAAACGTGCCGCGGGCTCGTCCATGTACATGACGGCGCCGAGGAAATTGCTCCGGTAGAGAATCTCGGGTCGGTTTTGAAAGCCGTCGAGGACGAGGAAGAACACCGGCTCCTCGATCACGTGGGAGAGGTGGTGGGAGGGGACGCGGAAAACGTTCAGTCCCGCTTCCATCATTCGTGCGTAGTCGCTTTCCGTGAGATCCACGTAGCGGTAGTCGGCGCGGGCGCCGCGGAGGCGACGCTTCTGCCCGGTTCCGTCGTCTCGCGAATGTCGACTCGTCCCGATCAGCACGTCCGGATCGAGCTCGAGGCGGCGGGCCTCGTCCACGGGAAGGAGCGAAGCCCCCGTGCCGGATTCCTCGAGCCGGAGCGTGCGGCCGAGATAGGTGCCCTCTCGAAAGAAGACTCGTTCCCCGCCGGCGGCGTGCGGTAGAGCATGCTCGAAGAGACCGAAGCGGGGGAGGAGAGCCGCCCCGGTGTTCCGATCGACGAACTCGAGAGCGCTCCCGTCGGGGGGGAAGAGCACGTAGCGACTGACGGGAACCCCCTCTCCCGGCGAGGACAGGAAATCGAGCGAGGGGACCCGGAGGGCGAGTGCGTACAGACGTTCGCCCGCCGAGAATGCCTCCAGCTGGAACCAGGCCTGAGGCTCTCCGTCGACGTCTTCCACGCGCGGCACGCTCAGCCGGAGCTCGGTTACCCGCGGTCGCTCGGCCGGCGGATCCACGACTTCATAGCGCGCCCAGGAGCCCGCGGCGGG
>JALGZO010000621.1 GCA_025774865.1 bacterium
CCGACTCCCCACCCTGGATGAGCTCCTCGACCGCTCGGCGCACATCCTCCTCCAAGAAGTCGCTCCCGACGATCTCACGCGTCTCCCGCTCTACCCCGCCTCCCGGCTGCGGAAAGAAGAGATTGATCGAGCGCGTCCCCGGTATCTCTCTCTCCCCCGACGGAGATACGGCGACCGGCTCCTCCCGCTGCAACGCGTACCAGAGCCCGGCTCCGATCATGACGACACCGAAGGCGGCGAGCGCGACGAGCCACCAGACTTTCCCGCGGTGCGAGAGCCCGGGATTACTGGTCACGGTGCGCCGCCTCCGCCGTCGCTCACGAACTGTCCGTACTCCCGGATCGCTTGGGCAAGCGCGGACGCCAGCGTCTCCTGGTGGCCTGGATCGGACAGCGTCGTGCCCTCATCGTGATGCGTGAGGAAGCCGCACTCCACGTGCACCGCCGGCATCGTGGCGCCCTCGAGGACCGCGTAGCTCTCGTGCTTCAGCCCGCGGCTGAGCCCGCCGAGGTCCTCTTCCAGCTCGGCCAGTATCAACTCCGCGAGGATCTCCGAGCCGGCCATCGCCTGGGGCGAACGCGCGCCCCACCGGAACAGGTCGGCGCCTTCCTCCGTGGCTCCCTGCTGGTGCACGCCGACGGAGAAGCCCCTCATGCCCGGCCGGAACCAGCCGTCACAGTGGATCGACAGGAGCACGTCGGGGTCCCATCCGTTCGCGAGCTCGGTGCGCGCCTCGGCGGACACGAAGCGATCGTCCTCGCGAGTGAGGCGGACTTCGAGCCGGCTGTTCTTCTCGAGGATTCCCTTCACGCTCCGGGCAATCCGCAGGGAGATCTCCTTTTCCGGAACGCCGGTGGGCGAGAGGATCCCCGGATCGGAGCCGCCGTGCCCGGGGTCGATCACGACGCGCCGGACTTTCCGTGAAGGTGACCGCGGCGACTCGCGACGCTCGAACTCCGGGAGCGGAATGTCGTCCGGCAAACCCTCACTGATCGCCACGAGCAATTGCGGAGGTGAGCGACGCGACACGAGCTCCGCCGCGCCCCCGAGGGGCCCGAGCCGGAACATGAGGACCGCCTCCCCCGGCTCCTGGGTCGTGATGAGGCTGTCCACGAGACCGATCGCCGCAAACCTCCCGTGCAGGGGCTCGGCGAGGACCCCGCCCGGGACCCGCACGATCACCTGATCGGGGCGCGGAAACTCGATCTCGCCGCGCAGGGGTGTGGCGAGCGGAAACCCGACGATGGTGCCGTTCTCACGAACGTCGTAGTCGACCGAGAGGATGTTCGGGTCACCGGCGACCACCCCCAGCGTTCGGCGGGCCCTATCCCAGCTGACGTTCTCCGTCACGAGGACGTCGATCACGTCGGTCGCGAGACGCATCGGCACGATGATTCGACCTTCGTGCCACATGACCTTCGCGAGCAGGTTCCGCCCCACATCGTCGACGAAGACGTACGGACTCCCGACGGTGATCCGCACGCGATGCCCCTCGATCTTGAGCACCATCTTCTCGAGCTCGGCGCGCCAGTACTTCGTGCCGTGGAAGATTCGCGCGACCTCGTTGAGGTCGAGATAATCGACGCCGTCTACGCGGTAGAAGTCGGCACCGTAGCCGTTGGGATCCTCGGGCGTGCGCACGGTCCCCCGCAGCGCCAGAAAATCGTCGGTGGCCAGAGCCGAAGACGCCGCGAGCCACCCGAGCGCCGCGGCCACCCCGAGGACGAACCGTCGGTTCACTTTCATTCGTTCCCCTTGGTCCGCCGGGAGAGCGCCCGGTCCATCTCGCGATTCGCTTCTCGCTTCGCGATGTCCTCACGACGATCGTAGTCACGCTTGCCGCGGCCGAGCGCGATCTCCACCTTCGCGCGACCCCCTCGCCAGTAGAGCCGCAGCGGAATCATCGTGAATCCCTTTTCCTGCACCTTGCCGCGGAGGCGCTCGATCTCACGGCGGTGCAGCAGGAGCTTGCGCGCGCGGGTCGGCTCGTGGTTCGCACGATTGCCGTGCTTGTACTCCGGGATGTGCGCCCCGACGAGGTACATCTCGTCGCCGCTGATCCGGGCGTAGGCCTCGGCCAAGCTCGCCTTGCCGTCGCGCAGCGACTTCACCTCCGTGCCCACCAGCACGAGGCCCGCCTCGAAGGTCTCGGCGATGTGATAGTCGCGCCTCGCCTTCTTGTTCGATGTGATGAGCTTCGTTCCGTTCTCGCCGGCCACGACGCCTGCCCCCTTCTCATGCCCGGCAGGATAGCAAAGGCTCGGCTACTCCACGATCTCCCAGGGAGGTTCCGCGAGGCGACCCGGGTGAGGCCAGCGGATCCGGAGGGTGAGATCCGGCGTTTCGCCCTCGGCGGGCTCCCGGACGGCCGTTCCGAGGAGCCGCTCGAGGACGTAGTGGTACTGCTTCGGCAGCTTCCGACGATCCCGGGGAATGTCGACCCAGAGCGTCAGCGGGTGCTCCTCCCCGCCCAGGCCCCGCTCCGCGGCGACGGCCGCGACCTCCTCGCAGGCCTCCACGATGCGACGGTAAGACAAGCCGTAGTTTGCACTTCCGTAGTGGGAGCTGATGTAGCTCTGGAACAAGAGCCAGTTCGCGGCGCTGAGCGCCACGAGCACCGGCAGCCGGAAGAACGGGCGCCGCCAGCGGGTCCACCCCGCGACCCGCCGCGAGCCGATCACGATCAGCGCGTACAGCACCGGCAGGATCGCCAGGAAGTAGTGGCCGACGCCGCGCACGCGCAACGCGAGGTAGAGCGCCGGAAGTCCCAGCCCGACGCCCAGCAGAAGGCGTCGCACGCCCGGGCCGAGCTCGGCCTTCGTCGGCTTCCAGGTCTCCACGTAGCCGGTGATCACGTGGACGAAGAGGGGCAGCAGCGCGAGCTGCACCAGCAGCCCGACGGGAGGGAACGGCCAGAGCAGGAGCCACGGCGCCTCTCGCCCGGCGGGGTCGAGGATGTTGTGACCCGTGGCGTCGAGGAGGAGGTTCGTCGGAACGTCGATGTCCGGGTACTTCGATCCGCCCCCCGTCGGCATCGACACACTCTTCCCCCACTCCTCCACCAGGTACGACGCGAACGGTACGAACAGCGCCGCCGCCACGGCGCACCCGCCCGCCAGCCAGCCGAACGCGATCCGCCGCCCTGCGCTCAAGAGGGTCAGCCCGAGCACCGCGCCGAAGAAGAGCGCCGACTGGTGCGCCTGAATGGCGAGCGCGAGAAGCGGCGGAATCCAGAAGACCGCCTTCGACTTCTCGGACTGAAGGACGCGGATCGCGAGCGCCAGGGCCGGCACGGTGAACAGCGCCAGGATGCACGGGTCCCAGATCTTCCGCGAGTACATGATCGCCACCGGGGACGTCGCGTAAAGCGCGAGTGCACACTCCGCCTCACCCGGCCCCTTGAGCACGCGACGAAAGAACGGGATCGCGAGCAGGAGCGCAACGACGTTCGCGAACGTCACGGAGAGGTTCGCGACGAGCGGATCGATCGAGAAGCGGCTGACCGCGGCGAGCCAGTAGACGAACGTCGGACCGTTGGGGATCCCGATGCTCGATCCCCACGCGTGTCGCACCCATTCGCCGTCCTGCGAAACCCGGAGGCTGTACTCGAGGTTCCTGACCTCGTCGTACCGGAACAGGAAGTCGGCGGGCCAAGTCAGCCGGAGCGCGAGCCCCACGAGAACCCAGACCCCGATCGGCCAGCGCCGGAACGCTGCGGTCAAGACTCCGTTCCCGTCTCCACTCCGAGAAGACACCCCGTGAGCAAGTAGAAGAGACCGAGAACCTCGGAGTCCCCGAAGTTCCATTCGAAGAGGCCGTTCGTGAGCAGAGCCAGGAGGATCGCGGGGTACGCGAGGACCAGCCCTTCCTCCCACAGGTTTCGGATCGTGGTGCGCCTGGCCCGTCCTGCCGCCCGGAAGAACTCGACGATCAGCCACACGAAGACGAGGAGCGCGGGAACGCCCATCGACACCGCGATCTGCAGATACGCGCTGTGCATGTGACTGTGGACACGAATGGGTCCGTTCGGCGTCTCGACTTCGCGCTCCATGAGCTCGGCGGGAATCAGGAGCCCCGTGCCCTGGAGCGGCCTCTCCTTCACGAGCGACACACCGTGCTCCCAGATATGGAGCCGCTCGACGTTGCGCGGATGCCCCGGATCGAAGATGGAGACGAAGCGGTCGCGGCCGTCGGCGGGACCGAGAACGAGGAACAGCCCCACGACCACCGCGAGCGAGACCAGCGCCGTCCATCGCTTCCGGAAGAGCCATAGGGCTCCCACGGTGAATCCGAGCCAGCTGCCGCGCGTGTACGTGCCGAGGAGCGCCAGGACGGTGATCGTGCCGCACACCGAGAGGAAGACGACGCGTCGCGTACTCGGCACCTTGAGCGCCGCGAGCAGCTGCCCGAGCGCGAGCAACGCGACCACCATGAAGATTCCCGCCGCGGTCATGTAGAAGCCGGCGATCCCGTGCACCCTGGCCTCCCGCGATGTGCGCACCGAGCCCCCACGCCCCGACGATCGCTGTCGCTCCGATGAGAACGCCCATGATCGGGCGGAGCGCGTCGCGCACGCGCGGCAGCGCCCCGAGCGGGAGCAGAACGATCAGCACGAGTTTCTTGAGCTTCTCCGCGGAGCCGCCGGGGTCGACCGCGAGCACGGCCGCGAGCACGCTCGCCACGATCCAGAACAGGAAGGGCCACCGCAGCGGATGGGTCCGCGCCAGCTCCACGAACTTCGCTCGACCCTCCGGGTCGAGGATCAGCAGTCCGCTCGCGACTCCGAGGCTGACGTGCGCGCCTGCGATGCTGATCGGAGTGAAGAAGGCGAACAGCCCGACAACCACCGGAATTGCGACGCGGGCAGACGTGGCAAGGCCCATCGACTCCTCAGACGGCCGAGCGGCCCCGGCGCGAGGGAGCGGCGTCAGGAGGCGATTCGTCGGCGCCCGACCAGGTTCCTACGGGCCTCGCGACGCTGTCAAGGCGGCCCGGGGGTTCCCATCCCGCGTCGGATTCGCTATCTTCCCCGGCGTCTCGTCGGATTGCCGAAGTGGTGAAATTGGTAGACACGCACGGTTCAGGGCCGTGTGGGGGCAACCCCATGTGGGTTCGAATCCCACCTTCGGCACCACCCTCTTCTCCGCACGTCAGACCCGGATGACGCGCGTCCCCGCCATGCGGTCATGCCAGCAGCGCTTCTCGCCGTCCCAGAGCATCGCCAGGTAGCCCAGCCCCAAGACCAGCCCCGACGGGATGTAGCCGAGGAACCGGATGAACGACTGTTCCCCGCTGAGCGGTCCATTGTCGGCGCTCACGATCCGAATCCCGAGGGCCATCTTTCCGGGGGTCGCGCCGGCCTTCTTGGTCCAGAACCAGAGCGCGTAGACGAGCGGGATCGTGAGCCCGATGGCCCATCCGACGATGGTGGCGATGAGAGCCGCGCCCTCCGCCGCGAACCGCCCGATGATGATTCCCGCCACGAAGCTCGGGATGGCCACGATGATGTTGAGAATGATCCCGTCGATGACGTGGGCGGCGATCCGCCGCCCGGCGGACGCATACTTGACGACCATGATCGGGCCGAATGCGGGCTCCTCGGTCTCGGTCGAGAGGTCGAGATCGGCCTCGAAGCCCTCTCCGGACTCGGCCAGGCGCTCCTCGTCGACGATCTCCGGGGCCGGTTTGCTGCCGCGGCGACACTCCCGGTGGTAGATTTCTGATCCCCGAGAGATGACGCTTCCGCGCCGGATCATCTGCGAGGTGACTTCCTCATGGCAAAGGGCGCAAGTCTTCATCAGCCCCTCCTTTTGCCCAGGGATCGACACCCCCGAGGGCCCTCTTGAGGGGCGGAGGGGGCCCCGGAGCTTGACGTCAGCGCAGGGCGGGATAGATCTTGAGGTAACCCTAGAGGCTCGGAGAGGCCCATGACATTGCTCCATTCGGTGCTGGACCCGATCCTCGGGCTGGCCCTCCTCGGCACGACCCTCCTGTTCCTGGCGGAATTCCGGCGGGGGGCCGCGCTGCGGTTCCCGAGCGCCCGGATCCTCCTCGCCACCACCCTGGGGCTCGCCGCGCTGCGACTCGGACTGTTCATCGCCGAGAACGGGCGCCCGCCGCTGGCGGCACCGGGCGAGGCGTTCTCGACCATCGCGTTCTCGATCGTGCTCGTCACGTTCCTGCTGGAGCTCATCAATCGCGAGCGCTCGACCGCATTTCTGATGCTGACCGCCGCGACGGTTTTCCAGTGCGTCGCCATCGTCGCCGAGCCGGTCGGAACCGTCGGACCGGAGTTGAGCAAGCTCCTCATCCAGCGGTGGTTCGGCATGCACGCGGTGACGGCCATCCTCGGCTACACCGCATTCGCGGTCAGCGCCGTCTACGCCATCGTGTTCGTATTGTTGTACGCGGATCTGAAGCGGCGCCGCTTCGGCGCGATCTACGAGCAGGCGCCTTCACTGGAGGAGCTCTCACGCACCGCGATCCGCTCCTCCACGCTCGGTTTCGCATTCCTGACCGTGGCCTTCATCGTCGGGGCCGTGGGCTGGGCGCGGGTGATGGACCTTCCCGTTCACCAGGAACCGAAAGTGGTCAGCACGTTCGTCGTTTGGCTCGTGTACGGGATCGGGATCTCGCTCTACTGGTTCGCGGGCTGGCGTGGAGTCCGGTGTGTCGGCATCACGCTCGCCGCGTTCATCCTCATGATCCTCTCCTCCTGGCTCGTCCCGATCGTGCTCGGGTCGGTTCACGGCGTGCGGGGAGTCCTCTAGATGAACATCTCCGTCCTCGGGCTGAATCACCGGACCGCACCGATCGAGCTGCGCGAACAGGTCGCGTTTCAATCCGAGGAGACCCTCCAGGCGCTCGCCCAGCTGCGCCGGGAGAACGCGATTTCCGAGATCGCGATCCTCTCGACCTGCAACCGGACGGAGTTCTACACCGTCTCGGAGGATCCCGAGCGGGCCCTCGCCGCGCAGGTCGAGCTCATCCGGAGCGCGAAGGGCATCGACCTGGACGGCCACGAGTCCACCTACCTCCACCGGCAACGCGAATGTGTCGAGCACCTCTTCGGCGTGGCGGGCGGGATCGACTCGATGGTGATCGGAGAGCCCGAGATCCTCGGTCAGGTGAAGGACGCCTACGAGCTCGCCACCCACGGCGAGGCCGCCGGGGTCGTCTTCGGCAAGCTCTTCCCCTCGGCGTTTCGGGTCGGGAAGCGGTCACGATCCGAGACCGCCATCGGACAGGGCGCGGTCTCGCTCGGGAAGGCCGGAATTCAGCTCGCGGGAAAGATCTTCGGCGACCTCGAACGACGAAGCATCCTCGTGATCGGCGCGGGGACCATCGCCCAGGGCGTCGCCCATCTGCTGCACGACCGGGCGCCAACCAAGCTCGCGTTCGCGAACCGGACGGTCGAGCGCGCAGAGCAGTTGGCGTCGCAGTACGGTGGCCGCGTCGTGGATCTCGCCGACGTTCCCACCGCCCTGCGTGAGACCGACGTCCTCGTGACGGCGGTGTCGTCGCCCGAGCCGATCGTCCACGGGGCGGACATCTACCCCGCGATCGAGGGACGCCGCGGGCCGCTGCTCGTCATCGATCTCGGGGTCCCGCGCAACGTGGAAGCTCAGACCGGGCGGCTCGGGAGGCTGTTCCTCTACGCGGTGGACGACCTCCAGGAGCTCGTGAACCTGAACCTGGGGCGCCGGCGCCGGGAGATCCCGGCCGTCCAGACGATCGTCGCCAAGGAGACGGCGCGGTTCTTCGGATGGCTGACGGCGTTGTCGACGAAGCCTATCGTCAAGGAGCTGCGGGGCGAAGCGGACCGCGTGCGTCTCGAGGCGATCGCGAACCTCGGCTCGTTGTCGCCGGACGAGCGGAAGCTCGTCGAGAAGTTCTCGATGGGGTTCATGAACAAGATGCTCCACTCCCCCACCGTCTCGCTCCGCGCCTGCGATCCGGCGACCTATCGCGGACTCGCGCGAATCGACTGGACGCGCCGGCTGTTCGGCCTCGATGACCTCGCGAACGGGGACGAGCCGGAGCCGGACGCGTGATCGTCCGCATCGCGACTCGAGGCAGCGATCTCGCTCTCTGGCAGGCGAACACGGTCGCCGGGCTCCTGCGGGAGGCCGTCCCCGGGGCCGACGTCTCGGTACGCACCTTCACGACGCGGGGCGACCGCGAGACGGCGCCGCGGCTCTCCGACATCGGCGGAGAGGGTCTCTTCACGGCCGAAGTGGACCGCGCGCTCCTGGACCGCGAGGCGGACATCGCCGTCCACAGCCTCAAGGATCTTCCCATCGAGACGCCCGAAGGCCTTCTGATCATGGCCGTTCCGAGTCGTGGGCCCGTGGAGGACGCGCTCGTGACGCGAGAGGGCGTCTCCCTCGCGGACCTCGCGAACGGGGCGGTGGTCGGAACGTCGAGCCCCCGGCGCGCGGCGTTTCTCCGGTCGGTTCGGCCGGATTTGCAGATCGTGAACTTGCGCGGCAACCTGGCCACGCGGCTCGATCGGGTGGCATCGGGCGACCTCGACGGGACGGTGCTCGCGCGTGCCGGCCTGGAGCGGCTCGGGCTGGGGAATCGGATTTCCGAGATCCTCGGACCCCCGCAGCTCCTGCCCGCGCCCGGCCAGGGAGCGCTCGCGGTCGTGGCGCGGGCCGACGACGACGCCCTCCGCGACGCCGTCACCGCGCTCGACGATGGCTCGACCCGCCTCGCCGTCCAGACCGAGCGCGCCGTGCTCGCCGGGCTCGGCGGCGGGTGCTCCGTTCCGCTCGGGGTGCTCGCGGAGAACGACGGTGCCAGCTGGCGAGTCGCATCGACGCTTTTCGGCGACGACGGGACGCGCCACGACGACGCGCGGTCGGGAACCGATCCCGCCGAGCTCGCGGCGGCCGCGGCGCGGGCGCTGCTCGAGAAGAGCGCCGTCCCGTGAGCGAGCTGACCGGCCGGACGGTTCTGGTGACGCGCGAGGAGCCGGAGGGTGGGCCCCTGTCCTCGGCGCTCGCGGCGAAGGGGGCCACGGTCGTGCTCCTGCCGCTCCTCGAGACGCGACCTCCCGCCGACCCGGCGGAGCTCGCGCGCGAGGCGGCGAGGCTCGCCGAGTACGACTGGGTCATCTTCACGTCGGCGCGCGCCGTGGAGGCGCTGGCGGGAGCGACCGGCGCGCGGAACGGAAGCGAGACGCAGGTCGCGGTCGTGGGCGAGGGGACCGCGAGGGCCGCCCGTCGCTTCGGGTGGGAGCCGAAGGTGATCGGCCGGGCGGGCGGCGTGGCCCTGGTGGCTGCCCTGCGCGACGACGCCTCGATCGAAGGACGCTCCGTTCTCTTCCCGGCCGCGGATCACGCCCGGCCCGACACCATCCTCAGGCTCCGGGAAGCCGGTGCGCGAGTCCACGTCGTGACGGCGTATCGCACGGTGCCGCGCCTCGGGGCGGCCACGGAGCTCGCGGCTCGGCTCTCCCGTCCGGGCGTGGACGCTGTCGTCTTCACGAGCCCGTCCGCGGTGGAGACGCTGGGGAACGTGCTGGGGAACGTGCTGGGGTCGGGCGCCGGGCGGACCCGCTTCGCCGCGATCGGAACCACGACCCGCGACCGACTGGAGGCGGCCGGCGCCCGGAACGTCGTCATGCCGGATCGACCGGACTTCGAAGCACT
>JALGZO010000622.1 GCA_025774865.1 bacterium
TCAGTTCGATCGGATTCCCGGCTTGCGGACGAAGCTCGGGCGTCCGTCGTTCTTCAGCCTCAAGACTCCGATCGAGCTCGTGTTTTTCGGTGAGAACCTCGAGCAGCTGCGAGACTACACGTTGAACCTGTTGCCCCAGGTCCGGGCGGTGCGCGGTCTCACGGACGTCCGGGCGTCGCTCGAAACCGGGAACCCCGAGATCACCGTCCGCTTCGACCGCGACCGCCTCGCCGCGTTCGATCTTTCGATCAGCGACGTGTCGACGGCCCTCCACGATCGCGTGCAGGGAGCGGTGGTCTCGCGCTTCCGTGAGGAGGATCGCCACATCGACATTCGTGTGCGGAACCGCGAAGAGGATCGCGACACGGTAGGGGACATCGAGAACCTCGTCGTGGCGGAGCGGAACGGGATCCCCGTGACGCTGGCCGCCGTCGCGGATCTCGAGCCGGCGCGCGGCCCGGCCGAGATTCACCGCGTGCAGCAGAGCCGCGCGGCAATCATCTCCGGAGAAGTCGTCGGGCGGAGCCTGGGCGACGTGGCCGACGCGCTCGAGCGGGTCGTCGCGGCGAACCCGCCGCCGGTCGGCGTATCGATGAATCTTGCCGGTCAGAACGAGGAGATGAAGCGCTCGTTCGGAAGCCTCTGGTTCGCGCTCGCGCTCGCAGTGTTCCTCGTCTATCTCGTGATGGCGGGCACCTTCGAGAATCTCGTGCACCCGTTCATCATCATGTTCACGATTCCGCTCGCGCTGGTGGGCGTCGTGGCCGGGCTCGCGCTGGGCGGACACACGGTCAACGTGATCTCTCTCATCGGAACGATCTTCCTCGCCGGCGTCGTCGTGAACAACGCGATCGTTCTCGTGGACGCGATCAATCGCTACCGGCGACTCGGCGTGGAGAAGATCGAGGCGATCGTGCGGGCCGGGAACGTTCGACTTCGCCCCATCCTCATGACGACCCTCACGACGGTATTGGGGCTTCTGCCGATGGCGATCGGCTTCGGTCAGGGAGCGGAGCTTCGGCAACCGCTGGCCGTCGTCGTGAGCGCGGGCCTGATTGTGAGCACGGCATTGACCCTGCTCGTGATTCCGGTGACGTACGCGCTCGTGCCATCGCGCGTGCGTACCTACGCGGAAGACGAGGAGCTGGACCTGGTCGTGCGCGAGGCCGAGAAGCTGGCGTCCGCCCCGGGGAGCGCGCCATGACCCTGCCCGAGCTCGCGATCCGCCGGCCGATCACGACTCTCATGATCCTCGTTTCGCTCTTCGTCATCGGGGCGATCGCGCTCACGCGGTTACCCCTCGCTTTCCTTCCCGAGGTGGACGAGCCGCAGATCTGGGTCGTGGTGCCGTATCCGAACGCGTCGCCGAAAACGGTGGAGCGCTCGGTGCTCCGGCCGATGGAGGATGCGCTCGGCTCGCTATCCGGCCTCAGATACATGTGGTCCCGCTGCGACGAATCGAGCGCGCGCGTCAGCCTCTACTTCGATTGGGACACCGATATGGGGCTGAAGCGGGTGGAGGTGCGGGAGCGCGTGGAGCGGGCGCGTGACGAGCTACCGGCCGACGTCGACCAGATTCACATCTCGCGGTTCTGGGACACGGGACGAACGGGGGAGACGATCCTCGAGGCCCGCATCGCGTCCGGCCGCGACCTGAGCCAGGGGTACGAGCTCCTCGATCGGAAGATCGTGAAGCCGCTGGAACGGATCCCCGGCGTGGCGACCGTCGAGCTCGACGGAGTCAACCCGCGGGAAATCCGAGTGAACCTGAGGCTCGCCGACATCCGAGCTCACGGCGTCGACGTACGCCACGTGATGGACGTTCTGTACTCGAACAACGAGGACCGGTCGATCGGCGTCATCCGCGAGGCCGATCAGAATCTGATGCTGCGGGCGATCGGCACGTTCGAGACCGTGGACGAGATCCGCAACCTCGTCGTGTCCGACGTCGGCGTGAAGCTCTCCGACGTCGCCGACGTCTGGTACCGCGAGCCACCGCTCGAGTACGGCCGCCATCTCGACGGACAGTTCGCGCTCGGCGTCGGCGTCTCGAAGGAGTCGACCGCGAACACGGTCGAGGTCTCGCGGGAGATCAAGCGCCGGGTGGCGGAGATGGGTGAGGACCCCGAGCTGGAAGGGATCAACTTCCTGATCTGGGAGGACCAGGGTGCGGAGATCCTCAAGACGATGGGGGACCTCCGGAACACCGGCATCCTGGGCGCCCTGCTCGCGTCGATCGTGCTCTACCTTTTCCTGCGCCGCTGGTCGGCCACCTTCTTCGCGGTGGTCTGCATTCCGTTCTCGCTGATCGTGGCGTGTGGGGTCGTGTGGGCGAAGGGCGGCAATCTGAACACCCTGACTCTCCTGGGTCTCATCGTCGGCATCGGCATGCTCGTCGACAACGCGGTCGTGGTGATGGAGAACATCAATCGCTACCAGGAGAAGGGCGTCGAGAGCCGGGCGGCTGCGTTGATCGGGTCCCGGGAAGTGTCGGTGGCGGTGATCGCCGCGACGATGACTTCCGTGATCGTATTCCTGCCCATCATCTTCTCGCGCCCGAACGAGATGAATCTGTACCTGAAGGAGCTCGGCCTCACCGTTTGCTTCACGCTCTTGGCGTCGCTCTTCATCAGCCAGACGTTGATCCCGCTCGCGTCGGGTCGCTTCATCAAGGCGAAGAAAGGCCGGGGGCCGGGGCGGCACATGACCGCGATGCAGGATCGGTACGAGTCGATCCTGACGTTCACGTTGAACCACAAGTGGCTCGCGCCGACCGTGGGACTCGCCGTGATCGGGTCGGCGGTGTGGCCGTTCCTGAAGATCGACAAGAACTTCGAGACGAATCCGAGCGAGATGTTCGTGGCAATCCGGTACCACCTCTCGGAGCCGATGTCCCTGGATCGCAAGGAGGAGCTCATCACGCGGGTGGAGAAGTCGCTCGAGCCTCACCGGGAGGAGCTGCACGTCAAGTCGGTCTACAGCTTCTGGAGCCCGCGCTGGATGATGACCCGCTGCTACATGGAGGACGGGCACACGAACGAAGACGAGATGAACAAGGTCCGCAAGAAGCTCAAGGAGGTCACGCCGAAGATCGCGGGGCTACGCCTCGAGGTGCAGGACAGCGCGCCGTTCTGGCATCGGAACCGCGGGAAGCGCGTGGGATTCCGACTCTCCGGCGAGGACACGGGGGTCCTCACCGAGCTCGCGGAGGAGGCGAAGTTCCGGCTGGAGGCGGTCGAGGGTCTCTTCGACTTCTACTCCTCGGCGGAGGGCGGCAAGTTCGAGGTGCAAACGCGCGTCGATCGGAACCTCGCGCGCGAGTACGGCGTGGGCGTGACGCAGGCGGCCGAGGTCGTGGAAATGACGTTCCGAGGGCGACGGCTGCCTCGCTACCGCGGGGAAGCCGACCAGGAGATCGAGATGAACCTCACCCTCGACGAGCAGGATCAAGAGAGCCTCGAACAACTCCGGGGCCTTCCGCTGCTGCAGGCGGGATCGGGAGGCGACGGGGTCGATTGGCGGGCCCGGACCGGCGCGCAGGCGTCGATTCCCCTCGCCACGGTGGCCGATTTCTCCGTCGTCAAGGGCCCCGACGACATCTCCCGCGATAACCGCGTGACCGGCGTTTGGGTCGGCGCCCGCTACGACGAGGGGACCCAGGACGAGTACGTCGAGCAGTGCGAGGTCATCCTGGACGAGATGGAGCTCCCGTACGGGTACGAGTGGGAGCACCGTCAGTTCCGCCGCGACGCCCGCGAGAGTCAGATGGAGTTCCTGATCAACCTGGCGCTCGCGCTCGGTCTCATCTTCGCGGTGATGGCGGGCCTCTTCGAGTCGTCGCGGCAGGCGATGTCGCTCATGGTGTCACTGCCGTTCGCGCTGGCGGGAGCCACCTGGACCCTCTATCTGACGGGCACCGACTTCGATCAGCCGGCGTCGGTGGGGCTCTTTCTGTTGCTCGGCATCGTCGTGAACAACGGGATCGTCATGATCGAGCACATCAACCAGTACCGCCGGCAGGGGATGGACCGCCGGCACGCCATGCTGCTCGGCGGCCGCGAACGGCTGCGGCCGATCCTCATGACGGCGGTCACCACGCTGCTCGGGCTCCTGCCGATCGCTCTTCAGAAGCCGAGCCTCGCCGGCGTGTACTACTACTCCATGGCGCTCGTCATCATGGGCGGGCTCGCGATCTCCACCGTGCTCACCACCTTGTTGCTACCGACGACCGTGTGCCTCACGGAAGACTCGCTCGGGTGGATCGCGCGAACGGCGAGGCGGGTGGCGCGGGTGCGGTTGCGGCGGCGGGAAGCGTCGGGGGTCTGACGCGGTATCGCGAGGTCCATTGGGTGCGAAACGGCGAGGTACGTTTTGCGAGAGGAAGGACCCGGCCGTTCGATCGGCCGGGCCCTTCAAATGAACGGGATGACGAGGGGGTTACTTCTCGTCGTTTCTCCGCTCACTTCTTCCCACTGCGCGACTGTTTTTCCATTGCGCGCTCGACGAAATGGGTCCCCCGGGCCAGATCGGAGACGTCGAGTTCACCGCTCACGACGTTCGTGAGGAAGTACGCCCAGAGAGTGCATCCCCACAGGGACTCCGGGACGCCGCTGAGATCAGGGGCGCGCGACACGAGCGAATTGATATTCGGCTCCGGGGCGATTGCGGACTGCTTGTCGGCGGCAAACGCCGACGTGCTCAGGATCATCAGGGCCGCGAGGATGAGGGCGACGGGTTTCATTTCGGGTTCCTCCAGGGTTGTGGCGTTTCTGACGAGGCCTTTTCTCGCCTCACACCCTTCATCGAGGCGGCCGCCGTTTTTCGGGGTCTGGTCGCCGGGCAGCGCCGGCGTCGTGAAGCTCCGAACCAGGGGTCCAGGCGCCGGTGTTGGTAACCGGACGTCAGGGAGGAGTGGGTGGAATGGCGGATCGCAAGCGTCCTGGGCGGACAGTCAGGGACGACTCTACATTGTTGATATATAGTTGCTTGTCTCGTCGGAGGGAGCCGCTCTAGTCGAATCACCCGCGGCGTCTCGGAGGCGTGGCATACTGGTGCGGCATCATGTCCCGGAAACGGAATCCCCCTGATGGCCGAGTCCAAGTTCACACCGATCGAGCCGAACCCCTACATCGTGGGGAACCCCGTCCGGAATCCAGAGATGTTCTTTTGGCGGAATGCTCTTCGTCTTCTGCGGCGAGCGCCGAAGCGGGAAAACATCAATCCTCTTCCAGATTCGTGATGGTCGCCTCGGCCCCGACTTCCTGCCGGTCCTGATCGACATGCAAGCCATGGCGATCGAGACGGAGGCCAATTTCTTCGCGAACATCACGAAAGAGGTCATGCGCTCACTCCACGATCGCTGCGAGGATTTGGAGCCTCCACATTATGACCTCGCCAATCCGTCCGCAACGTTCGCAGAGTTCGTTGACGAGCTCAGCTCCTTGCACCCGGACAAGAGGCTCGTTCTTCTCTTCGACGAGTACGAGCTCATGGAGGACAAGGTAAACGGCGGCCAGCTGAGTGAAGACGTCTTTCGCATCTTTTCGCACCTGATGGAAAGGCAGACGAAGCCAGTCTTCTTCGTCTTCACGGGATCGCAACATCTCGACGAGCGAGGTCATCATGTCTGGAGCATCCTCGCAAAGTCACATTTCAAACGTATCAGCTTCCTGGACCGATCGGATGCTCTGAATCTCATCACCCGTCCCGTGCAGGGGCGCGTCGACTACACGGAGGAAACTGTCGAGAAGATCTACCGTTTGGCGGCGGGCCAGCCGTTCTACACACAATGGATTTGTCAGAATCTCGTCGACTACCTCAATGAGCATCACACGAACGTGGCAAACGTAGAGGATCTCTCCTCGGTTACGAAGGGGCTCATCAACAATCCGGCCCCGGAGATGACGCGCCTCTGGGGAGACCTGAAGACCGACGAGATGTTGACTCTCGCCCTTCTGGCGGAAGTTCTCGAGCAGGAATCCGAGTTCACGACGTCCCAGACACTTTTGCGGTTGGCCCAGAGAAGCTATCCGATCTCCATCGATTTGCCGCGGATCGCCACCGCGTCTGAAGCCCTGATCAGAAACGAGCTCCTGCTGAGGCATCCGGATGACCCACGGAAGGGATACCAATTCCGGATGGACATCTGGCGCCTCTGGGTTCGTCGTAGTCACTCTGTCTGGCAGGTCATCCAGGAGCGGGGAGTCCCGACCCGGAAGCGCTGGTACCAGCGGGTGGCAGTCCGGATTGCGGCGATGGCGATAGTATCTCTCGTACTGGCCTGGGGT
>JALGZO010000623.1 GCA_025774865.1 bacterium
TACCTGCACGTTGTTCCCGAGGGCGTCGGTCACGTAGAGATGACCATCGGAATCCAGCGCAATGGCTCGTGGTCTCGCGAGCGTCCCGATCCCTTGCGGTGACGAGCCGAAGCTGAAGAGAAAGCGTCCGTCCAGGTCGAATGCCTGGACGGCGAAGTGGAAGCTGTCCACGACGTAGACCACGTTGTCAGGGCTGATCGCGATACCGAGGGGGTGGTAGAACTCTCCCTGCGCGTCCCCCCTTTGGCCGAAGCTTCCGAGCAGGCTACCCTCGAGGTCGAAGATCTTGACCGTGTGAAGGCGGGTATCCACCACGTAGAGGCGTTCCCCGTCGGGGCCGAGCGCCAGGCCCACGGGGCCCGCCAGCTCGTCGTCGGACCCGATAAAGCGGAGGAAGCGTCCTTCTTCATCGAAGATCACGACCTTGCCGAGCCCCGCATCGGCCACGTAAACGCGACCACGGTCGTCCAGAACCAGGCTGATCGGCTCGACGAGTGCGCCGTGAGGTCCCAGGGAGTTGAAGAATCGAAGGCGCCCCGTACCCAGATCGAACCTCATCACGCCCTTGCGGGCGGTGTCCACGACATGCAGCTTGTCGCCGTCGTCGCAGGCAATGCCGTAGGGCTTGGCCAGGGATTGATCCGCCGGAGCGCCGAAGAGGAAGTCCTTCAGCCGGGCCGACACGCTTCGGGGAAGACTCGCGCTCCCGTAGATGCTCCTTTGATAAGTGATCATGGGCTCGGCCGGCGGCGGGGGCCAGCTGATGTCGGCCGTTGGTGAGGGCGCACGGCTGCAGCCTGCCGTCGCCGCCAGGGCGACGAGAGTACTCGCCAAGAGCCGGATGTCGCGCTTGTCCATCATCACTGTTGGTCCGGATGGCACCCGACACAGGTGCTCTCTTCGTCCGTGCGCAGCAGGTGCTTGGCCGCGCTGTAGTGCGGATCGTGGCAGCTCACGCATTCCAGCTGTCCACCCACCGTGAGACGCAGGCTGTACTGTTCCTTTCTTCTCGGCTTCACGTTGTACGGATGACCGTGATACGCGAGATCTTCCTCCTCGGTGTGGCAGTTGATACAGAGTTCCTGGGAGTCCTTCACCAGCACCCATCGGTTGTTCGTCGCGTGGGGATCGTGGCAGGCGGTACAGGTCCCCCCGGCGAACGGATGGTGCACGGTGCCTTGCTCGCCCAGTTCGGCGAGATCTGAATGGCAGTAGAGACACAGGAGCGGCACGGGACTCTGCAGACTCTTGTCGTAGCGAGAGCCGTGCGGATCGTGACAGATCGTACAGGCCCCTCCGGCCACCGGGCCGTGAATGTACTGCTGCGCGAATTCCCCGATCTTGTCCTTGTGGCACCGATAGCAAGGGTTCATGTCGGAATAGACGCCGGCCGAACGGAACGTCAGGTCCTCGGCCACTCGATGACAACCCACGCACTCGCCTTGCTGCCCGGACCCCAGGTGCATGCGGAACCGTTCCCGGATCACGCCGTGGCATTCGAAGCACCGCTCGCTGTCGCTAATCACTGACTC
Organism: bacterium; assembly: GCA_025774865.1. Taxonomy (GTDB): domain Bacteria; phylum ARS69; class ARS69; order ARS69; family ARS69; genus JALGZO01. The sequence goes on from JALGZO010000623.1 coordinate 1,533, forward strand.
CTCCTGCCCGACGTGACAGCCCACGCAGAGCGTCGGGGACTCCGTCCCGTGGAACGAATAGCCCTCGAAGAGGCGCTCGTACTTTCCCGGGCTGCGTGGCCCGCACAGTACTTCGACCGAACCTGCTTTCTCGTCCGCGAGAGATCCGTCGCTGTCCAACGGGATCAACTCGATGTTGTTGAGCCCGTACGGAAGCCAGACCAGCGTGTGGAACACGGAGTCCTTCACCGCCACGGTCTCGGTCCGCACCCCGTTGAGCCGCACCTCGACGGCCGTTGATCCCCCACGACCGACGACGTGCAACCGGTCCCGTTCGGTGCTGACGTGTTCCGGTGGTGTCAGCACCTCGAGTCCCACGGCGGTCACGGGTCGCGACGCCAGCCCCAGTACGAGGTATGACAAGATGCCGAACTTCTTCGCGTGATTCTCCTTCCACCAAGGCAGACGCACGTTGGGTCCGGAGATCTCCCCCGGACCCAACGGATTAGCCAACTCTGTCGGACTGCCGATCATGCCGTCCGGTCTAGTTCGTCGAATGGCAGGCCTGGCAGATCTCGTTGTTCGAGTTGTCATCTCTCAGCAGGTATGCCGGAGTCGTCTGGAACCCCTGACGGTGCACCGAGTGGCACGACTCGCATACCATCTCGTTGGCCGTCGCACTGGCCCAGTCAGCTCCCGCCACACCATCCTCGTCGATCTGGTTTGCCCAGGGCAGAGCCGGATTCAGCCCGCTGTTCATGTTCACGTCAGCCGGTTGGCCCGTGTAGTGAGTATTCGCGCCGACCGCCGGCGCTCCAGCCTGACTATGGCAGGACAGGCAGTAGGCCGAGTTGGTGTTGTCAGCCATCAGGAGATACCCGGCGGCGGTCCCCGTCGGGTCGTGAACGTCGTGGCACTTGTCGCACCCACCGACCGGCGTTCCACCCGTCGTGGAGGTCGTCGGGTGCTTCCACTCCGTGCCATCATTCGTCGACTCGGAGTAGTCGAAGACGTCGGTAGCCGCCACGCCGCCGCTACCCACCGTTCCCTCGGCCGGGGCGGTGCCGTTGTGGCAGGAGATGCAGAAATCCCCGTAGTAGGCCCCGGGTTGATTGTCATCCAGGAGGACGGGGTTCGTCAGACCCGCTGGATTCGTCGTCTGGGGCGTCGCCCCGTGCACCGAGTGGCACTGAACACACGTGAACGTGGTTCCGTTCGTGAAGTGCGTGATGCCCGCGGTGTGGTCCCCGAGACCCTCAGCGCCAGGAAACTGCGTCGCGTCGTGACACGTTTCGCAGTAACTGTTGTTGGTCTCCGTGACTACCAGGAACCGACCCGTGGTGTTCGGGTTCTGATTGTGCACGTCGTGGCAGGACCCGGACGGCCCACTGCAGTCCGCACCGACCGTGATGTGTTGTTCGAGCAGAGTGTTGAACGCTGTCGTCGCTCCGATGCTTGTCACGGAACCGTCGTGGCAGGTGTAGCAAAGATCCTGCACTCCAGTGAAGGTCCCGCTCGGTGTACTCGCCCAGAGCTTGTCGCCCAGAGCATTGTGCGGGATATGACAGGCGAAGCAGAGTTTCTCACCCGTCCCCGTCAAGTCGTGGTCCGACCCTTGGATGCCCGCGAGACCCACGACAGGAGTCACGAGCACCGCCAGTCCGGCGGTGATAACCAGGAACCGTTTCACTGCACTTCCTCCTTCTCTTGCAGTCATCGCTGGGCGCTAGACCGGTTTTCCGGGACCAGGCGGATGTCCCGATGATCATGAGCTAGGTGTTCCGAATTGATCTCATCCAACCGCAAGAACGATCACCTCGTTCTGCAGGCGGTTCACCACGTAGAACCGCCCATCCTTGAAGAGCATTCCTCGCGGGGAGGAGAACGCCCACTCGTCCTCGAGCGTTCCCAGGGCGGACCTCACCTCTCCCTCCGGAGTGAAACTTTGAATCATGTTCGCCATCGAGTCGGACACCCAGATCCGACCGCTCTCGTCGACTGCGATTCCTTTCGGGCGCGCAAACGTGCCCGCTGACTGGCCGACCTCGCCGAAACTGTTCAGAAACTTGCCTTCCATGTCGAAGACCTGGACCCGGCAATTGATCACGTCGACCACGCAGATCTTCCCCGACGGTGTGACCGTCAACTCGTCCGGGAAGTTGAACTGCCCCTCTTCGTCGCCGCGTGTCCCGACAGAGAGCTGAATTGCCCCGTTCTTGTCCGTGATCAGAAAGCGGTGGTTTCCGGTGTCCGTCAGGACGAGACGGCCGTCGTCGAGCACGTGCATTCCGTTGGGTCTCAGCGCGACGTTGCCGGACCCCGTGTCGACTCGAATCCGACGCAGGAAGCGACCGTCCGGACTGAAGACCTGGATGTCGTTGCGCTTGACGTCCGAGACGTAGACCTCGTCTTTCCCGTCGATGAAGAGCGTGAAGGGAAAGAGGAAGCCCCCATCCTCGTAGTCCATTCCCTCGACGGCCGCGATCTTCTCCCCGACGGTATGGCTGTACTTCCCGCTGGGATCGAAGCACTGCACGATGCCGTTCAAGGTGTCCGTGACGTAGATCGCGCCCTGGGAGTTCACGGCAATGTCGGCCGGCTGATTCATGGCGCCCGCGGAACCGGCCTGGTTGATCTTGAAGAGCTGCCTCAGAGCCACCGGCTCCAGTTCCACCCGGTTCTGCTCCGCGAGCATTGCCTCTTGCTCCGCGAGACTGATGCCGAACCTGACGCTTTCCTCCGCCGAGAGCTCCGTCTCCTCGAACTCCGCGTTCAGGGCGGACAGGACGTAGTAGTAGGTCGTTCCCTTTTCGAGATTCGTACGATCCACATACCGTGCGCCCTGGGCGTTGCCCACGACTTCGAAGTCCGCGCCCGGTGTCGTGGAGCGGAAGATGTTGTAGGCGACGGCACCCGGAACGGGATCCCATCGGAGCATGACTCTCTCACCGTCCACCCGCAGTCCGACCCACGTTGGCGGCACGAAACCGCCGGCATCGCCGGGGATGGTCACGGACTTCTCTGCCGAGAAGACCTCCACTCCGCCTTCGACGATGGCGATCTTGTACTGGTAAGTGGCCCCGGGAGCGACATCGACGTCGAAGTGGTGATCCTCGTCCGTCGTGGCGATGCTCACGAAGTCGGCGTCCGCCTTCCGGTAGACGATGTACTCCGTGACCCCTTCGATCTTCTGCCACTTGAGGCCGACTTTCCCCTTCACGAAGAAGGCGGCCACCAGCGTGGGCGAGTCCGCTTGTGCATGCGCTGAGAAGGCGACGGTCGCCGCGAGCACCAGGACGCCCAATCGGACGACCGTGATCGAACTTTTCATGGCCCGGTCTCCTGGGTCGGTCGGGCACGAGATGGGATCCGCTCTGCCCCGGATGCCCAGCCGCCTGCCCCTGAGGAAAGCCATTGTCGGATGCACGTGGGCGCGCACTTGCGTCTGTCTCGCCGAAGCACTGCGCTCAATTCTCCGAATGCAGGAATGCGGTCGACTCGGATGACCTCGATATCGTCTGTCGAGGCCCTAGTTCACCCATCGGCAAGTGCGAATGTCGAGTCCACTACTTTGATTTGGAGAGCTATTGACCATAACTTCGTCGTAGGCCATGCGCCCACACGTGACCAAGTCCCGTCGGCGCGAACCGC
>JALGZO010000624.1 GCA_025774865.1 bacterium
CGTAATTGACCATCAATGGTGGTGCGCGAACCCGCGTGCACGATTCGTTCGTCAACAGTTCGTTCGGAAGGAGAGGAAACTGTGTCGACCCTGATCGCCCCCGTGACGCTCACCGCGTTCGGCAAAGGACGCTTCGAGAGTCCTGCAGGTCCCGACATGACGGTCTCCGACGTGCTCGGCAAGCACGGCGTGCAGACGAACGGCCAGCGCGTTGCTCTCAACGGGCACAGTGCGACCCTCGATACCCCCGTGCAGGAGCACGATGAGCTCACCGTGATTCCCCGCGTGGTGGGGGGGTAACCGCTGAACGCGTCGAGGGAAGGGCGGTACGACGACGCCCTTCCCTCGTTCGCGGGGAGGGACATCTTGCCTGGCCTCGAGTCATCGATCCAGCGAGAGATTCTCCGTCTCGAGCTCGGGAAACGAGTCGTCTTCATCGATGATCCGAGCACCGTGCTCGTCAATCAGGGCACGGACTCGATCACCTCGCCGGTTCCGTACGTACTTCTGGAGCGCGGAGGAGACAAGTACGAAGGGCGCCGTGAGCGCCTCGACTTCGAAGGCGAGGGCGGGAACTTCGCGCTACTCGCGCGCCGGCGGACGCCGCCTGCGCTCGCGGGCAAGAAGCGGAACTGGATCGGGTACGTGACCGGGGAGTCCGGCCGGGAGCTTCCCGTCACCGTCGTCGATCCGAAGAGCCACACCATCCACGTTCTCGTGGACCTGGAGAGAAGCGAAGTCATCGAGGGCGACGTGAGTCGCGCCGCCGCCGCCGTCGTGGCGGTCCTCGTGGGGCGCCCGCTGGAGCTCATCCTCGCGAAGGGCGGGCGGCCTTCGGTGGGTCGTCGGGTGCCGCATCGGCTCCGTGCGCTCCTGCAGAGGCAAGGCCGACATTCCCGACGGATGTTGGAGCGCGAGGTCGCGGTCCTTCGCCGACTGGGAGCGGGAGCGACGTCCCCGAGGTATGTGATCGGTCGCCGGCTGGCGCTCGTGGAGGCGGCGCTGGAGGGAAAGCGGACCCGCGAGGTCGAGCTCGCCGTGTGTGAGCGCGAAAGCCAACGACTGGGACAACTGCTGGAGAGCCGCGCCTGCGCGTCTCTCCAGGTGGACGCGGACCGGATCCGTGGACTCCTGAACCCCCGGCTGATCGACGAGTCGTGGGGCGTTCAGGCGTTCAACTTCTCGCTCTGGCCGGCGCCGGAGCTCGGACGCCCGGAGCTCGCGCTTTGGGCGGTGGGTCGGCGGCAGCCGCCGGCGGCGCATCTGTGCATCGGCCCGGAGGCCACGGAAGTGCTGAGGAGCCTGGAGGACACCTGCAACGTCTTCGGACTGATCGACACGGTCCTGAACTTCGTGGAGACCAACAAGTACGGCCGGGTCCGATCGACGGGCGAAGCTCGGCGCCCGGTGCGGCACCGACCTGCCAGACTCGAGCTCTAGACCCTCGAAAGGAGCATCTCGTGGAATACCTTCGTCAGCTGGAACTGCTCGTGCCCGAGGATCTCGAAGGACTCGATGTCGACCTCGTCGGGGCGGGGTCTCTGGGAGGCGCCGTCCTCCTCTGCCTCGGCAAGATGGGTTTCGGGATCCGGAACCGGATCACGGTGACCGACTTCGACCGGTGCGAGGAGCACAATCTTCCCACGCAGTGGTTTCGGCCCGCCGACGTCACGATGGCTCGCCCGAAGGTGGAGGCGCTCGCGGAAATGGCGGCGTGGATCTTCGATCGGGAGATCGAGCCGGTGGAGGCGCGTTTCACCGGAACCGAGGACCGGCGGCTCGGCCCGATCGTCATCGTCGCCGTGGACTCGCTGGAGGAACGCCGGAAGATCTGGGAGCGGCTCTCGGCCCGGGACGACGTGCGCTTCCTGGTGGACGCGCGGGCCGGGGCCGAAGTCGTGGAGATTCGCGCCGTGGATCTCGAGCGGGATTCGCGCGAAGACTACGAGCGGAGCCTCGAGGGCGAGCCGTTCGAGGAGCGGTGCACGAGGCAGGTGATCTCCTACACCGTCCTCGGGGCGGCGTCGTTCGTCGGCAGCGTCATCCGCGCGTGGGTGCGCCGCGACGAGTACCCGCGATCCTTCGTGTTCGACTTCCAGAACTTCTGGACCGCATGAGGGAGCGGCTTCAGACCACCGTCAACGGGGGCGTGAAGGAGGGCGCTCGGGCGATGGCCTCCAGTCCACTTCGCCCTCCGGGCGGTCCACCCCGATCGAAAGGTTCCGCACCTCGCGATTCGGCGAGTCCGGCGGGTCGAGCCAGACGGAGTCGTTCGCGGCCTCGGCCACGTCGTACTCGTCCGCCCCGCCGAGGTCGAGGAAGAGGCCGACGGCCGACGCCTCGGCGAAGTACGTGTGTGTGGTGTCGTAATCGCCAAAACGCTGGTCGAAACGGGCGAAGCCGGGCTTGTTGCCCTCCTTCGTGCGGTAGGAGTCATTGCCCGCCGTGTCGATGAGCATCACGACGCTCCGGTTGATGGAATAGCCGAGCCCATCACCCTCCGGGATGTCGTAGACGTCGTCGCCACCCTGATTGATGAGGAGACTCACGGAGAAGTCGTGTCCGAACGCGACGGATGCGCTTCCTTTCTCTTCGATGAGGTGCCGGTCGTCTCCGCCCTCGTCGATGAGCGCGCCGATGCAGAAGTGGGCGCCCGATCCCTGCGACCACACGACGCCGCGGTAGGTATCATTCCCGGACGCGTCGTGGAGCAGCCCGGTGCCGAACCAGTAGCCCACGCCCTGCGACCAGTTCCCCGCGAGATACGTGTCGTCTCCCTCGACGTCGAGAAGCTGGCCGAGGCCACCGGCCCAGGAATGGCCATCGCCGCCGTCACCGCGACGCCCGGCTCCCGCGCCCTGCGCCATGGATACCGAGACGCGTCCCTCCGAGTGCGAGGAGGGACGGCCCGTGACCGCGGGATCACGAACTGCTTCGTAGCGGTCGTTTCCGCTACGGTCCGCGAGGGTCCCCACGCCGCCCACCGCACCGAAGCCCTGGCCCTCGGACTCGACGCGGTAGGAATCGCCGCCCTCGGCGTCGAGAAGGAGTCCCACTCCGAGGAACGCGGCGGCCTGCGACGAGAAGCGAGACAGGTATTCGTCGGCGCCCGCGAGGTCGGCGAGGACGCCTAGCCCCATCGAGCCCATGCCCTGGGCGCACTGGGTCGCTTCGTACCTGTCGTTCCCGGCCACGTCGACGAGGACGCCGACGGCCGCGAGACCGGCGCCCTGGGTCGGGCGTTCGTCGCCCACGTAGGCGTCGGCGCCGGCGAGATCCAGGAGGACGGCGAGGGACCGGCCGGGGGCCGGGGCGGCCACGGCGCCGGCGTAGCGGTCGTTGCCGCCGAGATCGACGATGAGAAACGAGTCGTGGCCCCTGATCTCGTCGCGACCGGTGCCGCGGAAGCGGATCCAGCCCAAGGGGGAGGACCAGTCGAAGGTGAAGGAGCCCGAGTGTAGGTCGCGCAGGGCGTGGGCGGCCCGTTCCGCCGCCGCCACGGTTCGGAGCCCGCCGTACCAGAGGCTCGCCTCGTCGAGGGCGGCAGCCGCGTCGTCGAACTCGGGGAAGTACTCGAGGGCGTCCGTCATGCCCACGCCGAGGTCCCAGCGGCGTTGCACTGCGAGCCGGTCGGAGGGATCGACGTTGCGGAACGCCAGCTCGACCCATTCGTGCGCGTCGACGAGGTCGAGAACGAGGCGACCGAGTGGAGCCCGTGCCGGGTCCGGAACGGTGGCGGCCACGGCGTCGAGATCTTGCCGGAGATTCGGATAGTCGGCCTCGTTGCCGAACGTGATGTACTTCGTGCGGCGGCCGGCGCGTCGGTGAAGCTCCAGGATCGCGTCCACGAGATCGACGCGCGCCGTGTCCAGGTTCGCGGAGTACGCGCGGAACGCTCCGAACTTGCGGTCGACGCCGAGCTGCTGGACGGCCCGGTAGAGGTGCCCAGATGATCCGTCGGCCAGGTCGGCCAACGCGTCGGCTGCGAGGTGGACGCGAGCGGCGGCGGCCGCCGTGCGGGTGAAGGTCACGGTGGCGAGGGGCTGGGCCAGGATCGCATCGAAGTGGCGGAGCTTGTAGGGAATGTCGGCGGGGTAGCGGGACCAGTACCCGCGAGGAGACCAGCCCAGGTCCGCCCGGTGAAGCCCTTCGTGGGTGAGGGCATCGTCCAGGGCGTCGGCGTGACCGGCCACGGGAGCGCCGATGCCGAGGAACACCGTAAAGAGAATCACTCCGAGTGGACTCATTTCCCGACGTCGTACCATCGATTCTCTCTCCCCACGGATCCGATCTACGGAGGCTATCCACCGCACGCGCAAAGCGCAACGGAACCTCGAGACGGCGGGTCCGAACCGAATGCCGGCTCGTCCACCTCGTGGCGCCAGGTCGAAGGTGCGGTCGCGAGGGAACGGAAGGTGTAGTAACGTGTTTGCCGGGCCGAAAATGGGAGTCGCGAATGAAGGACCACCGGATCCGAATTGTCTCGGCGATCGTACTCGGGCTCACGATGGCGAGCCCCGCGATCACGGCCGACCTCTCCACCGTGATCGGCGCGAGTGCCGACAATGTCCAGCTCGCCCAGGCTTCCCAGAAGAGGATCGATGACGTCGTGCTGCAAACCGAGGACCTCGAGATCGAGTACAAGCAGGTGATGAAGCGTCTCGACGGCCTCGAGGTCTACAACGAGTACATGGAGCGGCAGATCGCTCACCAGGAACAGGAGCTCGCCGAGCTCCGCCGGTCGATCGACGAGGTCAGCAGCGTGGAGCGTCAGATCATGCCGCTGATGATCCGGATGCTCGACGGTCTCGAGCAGTTCATCGAGCTGGACGTGCCCTTCCTGAAAGAAGAGCGAATGAACCGCGTCGCCGGCCTCCGGTCTCTCATGGAGCGGGCCGACATCTCGGTGGCCGAGAAGTTCCGCCGGCTGACCGAGGCTTTCCAGATCGAGAACGACTTCGGCCGTACGATCGAAACCTACAAGGACACCCTGACCCTCGATGACGCCACGCTCGAGGTCAACGTCCTGCGCCTCGGCCGCGTGGGGCTTTTCTACCAGACGAACGACACGAGCCAGACCGGTTTGTGGGACCAAGCGGCCCGGCAGTGGGTCTCCCTCGGGTCCGGGGCGGCGCGCAACC
>JALGZO010000625.1 GCA_025774865.1 bacterium
GACCTTCTCGGGCGGCCCTCAGTTGATCAAGAGGGACCTTCTGCCCGACGGACCGATCCCGTGGGTGGTCGCGGCGCTGCCGTCCGTCGTCGGCGTCTTCGTGCTCATCGCCTTCGGCCGCTTCCTGCGCGAAGCCGATGAGCTCCAGCGAGTCATTCATCTTCAGGCCCTGGCGCTGGGTTTCGGAGGCGGCTGGTTTGCCATCTGCGGCTATCGGATCTTCGAACGACTCGGCGCACCCACCGTCGATGTCGCCGACTTCACGATAGTCATGGCGCTCCTCTACATGGTCGGGCTCGTGCTCGGCTCGAGGCGCTACCGGTGAAGAATCGACTGAAAGTGCTACGCGCCGAGCGCGATTGGACGCAGGCTCGACTGGCACAGGAGCTCGAGGTGTCGCGACAGACCGTCAACGCCATCGAGACCGGCAAGTTCGACCCCAGCCTGCCACTGGCGTTCCGCATTGCCCGCGTGTTCGAGATGTCGATCGAGGAGATCTTCCGACCCGAGGAGGTCTCGAGATCTCCGAGGACCTGATCCACACCGCCACGCGCAGCGGGCTCCGGCCCACGCGGGCTCCCGGCGAAACCCGAGCGCGGGGCGCGGGGTTGGACCGGCTAGCGGTCCGCACCCTTCAACGAGTATCCTCGGCGCCCAAATTCCAGGAGGAACGAGAACCATGAGTGCCAATCGCTTCGCGCCGTTCGTTGTCGGCGGGCTCACGCCCATCCTTCTCGTCGCCGTTACTGTCCTGACCGCCGAGGCAGGTGAGCCCGGCGACCAATCCGCGAGCCCCAAGATCGGAACCTGGGGCGTCGACCTCGACGGCCGGGACCTCTCGATCCGACTCGAGGACGACTTCTTCCGCTACGCGAACGGCACGTGGTTGAACGATTTCGAGATTCCCGAGGACCTCTCGTCGTACGGCTCGTTCACGAAACTGTTCCTCGAGTCCGAGGAGCACGTGCGCGAGATCATCGAGAAGACCGCCGCCTCCGACGCTCCCGCGGGCACCGCCGCGCAGAAGGTGGGCGATCTGTTCGCCGACTTCGTGAATCTCGATGCCATCGAGGATGCGGGACTCGCGCCGCTCGATTCCCACGTGAAGGCGATCGCCGCCCTCGAGACGCACGAGGACGTCGCGCGCTTCCTCGGCCACAACGACCGTCGTGGCGGCAGCGCACCCTTCAACTGGTACATCGACCAGGACGAAAAGGACCCCACCCGCTACCTCGTCCACTTCTTGCAGAGCGGCCTCGGCCTGCCGGATCGCGACTACTATCTTGTCGAGGACAACGAGCGGTTCGCCGATGCGCGCGACGCCTATCGCCTGTATCTCTGGAAGATGTTCACGATCGCCGGCGCCGACGATCCCGCCGCGAGCCGCGACGCCGTCTTCGCGCTCGAGGAGCGCATCGCCGAGGTCCACTGGACTCGAGTCGACTCGCGGGATGCGGAGAAGACGTACAACCTGATGACGCCGGAGGCTCTGGCCGAGCTCGCGCCCGACCTGCCCTGGGACATCTACCTGGAGGAGCTCGGCGTCGCGTCCGAGACGGAGTTCGTCGTCGCTCAACCGAGCGCGTTCGCCGGGATGGCGGAGATCTTCGAGGACACGCCGGTCGACGTATGGCAACAGTGGCTCACCTACCGTTTGTTCCGCAACAACGCACCGTTCCTGCCGAAGAAGGTGGACGACACGCACTTCGAGTTCCGGTCTGCGCTCTCCGGAACGGAAGAACAGCGCGAGCGCTGGAAGCGCGGCGTGCAGACGATCAACGGCACGCTCGGCGAAGCGGTCGGCCAGCTGTACGTGGAGTGGCACTTCTCCCCGGACTCCAAGAAGCGGGTCCAAGATCTCGTCGGAAATCTCATGGCCGCGTTCGCCGACAAGATCGAGACGCTCGATTGGATGAGCGATGAGACGAAGGAGCAGGCGCGCGACAAGCTGGCGAAGTTCTCGGTGAAGATCGGCTATCCCGACGAGTGGCGCGACTACAGCGATCTCGAGGTAGTGCCGGGTGACTTGCTCGGCAACATCATGCGGGCGCGCTCGTTCCAGACCGATTACGAGCTCGACAAGCTCGGCGGCCCCGTTGACCGGAACGAGTGGTTCATGAACCCTCAGACGGTCAACGCTTACTACAACCCGAACATGAACGAGATCGTCTTTCCTGCCGCCATCCTGGCTCCGCCGTTCTTCGATCCATGGGCGGACGACGCCGTCAACTACGGCGCGATCGGAGCCGTGATCGGCCACGAGATCGGCCACGGGTTTGACGATCAGGGGCGCAAGTCCGACGGCGACGGTGTGCTGCGCGACTGGTGGACGGAGAAGGACGCAGAGCGGTTCAAGGTCAAGGCCGACGTCCTCGTGCAGCAGTACAACGGCTACAGCCCGATCGAGGGCATGAACGTCAACGGCGAGCTGACGCTCGGCGAGAACATCGGGGACCTCGGCGGAGTCGAGATCGCATACTACGCCTACAAGCTGAGCCTGGACGGCAAGGAGCCGCCGGTCATCGACGGCTTCACGGCGGACCAGCGCTTCTTCCTCGGCTTTGCACAGATTTGGCGGGGCAAGCGCCGCGAAGAGCTCATGACCCAGCTGCTTGCGTCAGATCCGCACAGCCCGGTCGAGTTTCGCGTGAACGGAACGCTCCGCAACGTCGATGCGTGGTATGCGGCGTTCGACGTGACCGAGGACGACGCGATGTACCTACCGCCAGAGGAGCGCGTGCACATCTGGTAGGTCGGAAGATGGCCCGCTGTCGATCCAGTCGGGTTCCACCCTTCGAGGAAGAGACCGCTTCATTTCACGAGTGTCATCCTCTTCGTCATCGACTGGCCTCCGGTCTTCAGTCGATAGAAGTAGATCCCCGCGCTCACGCTTCTGCCGCGAGCATCCCTGCCGTCCCACACCACCTCGGTCGTGCCGCCCTCGACCTCGCTGTCCGCCAGCGTCCGTACCAGCCTTCCTCCAACGCTGTAGACCGACAGGTCCGCGTGCGCCGCATCGGGCAGCACGAATCGGATGCTCGTGATCGGGCCGAACGGATTCGGGTGATTCTGAAGGAGCGTCAGACCGGTCATGACACCGCTTGCGGCGGGCACCTCCACGGAGGACGGAGGAACGACGATCTCGAGCTCGTTCGAGAACGGACTCTCGATCATCTTCTCGTCCTCCGCAGTCACGCGGACGTAGAGCGTCTCCGAAGGCGCCACGTCCTCCAGAACGAAGGAGTTCGTCCCGGTCGACCCCACGACGGTGGTCGGATTGGGCGAGCTCCCCCGGTAGATGTTGAATTGGACAACGTTCGGATCTCCGAACTTCGCGAAGTGCAGGGTTACGGAGTCCGGCGCCGCTTGAGCCCACAAGTAGGGTGCTGCTGCGACTCCACTCCACGGGAATCTGAACGCTCGATACGTCTCGTGCGACGGATCGCTGAAGTTCATCTCGAACGCCTTCGTGCCGTCCGGGCGCACCTCCGTGACGATTCCGAGCGGGCCCCACGAGATCAGGGTGTTGCCGTTCGAGAGCCGCTGAGCATTCCCGGTGTGGGGTGCGTAAACGGCAGGAGTCTGCCGAAACTCCCACACGAGCGTGGCGACCTTGTTCGCCTCATCGAGGTCGTACTCCACCACGCGCGACTCCTGAGGCGTATTGAGGTTTCCGTTGTCGAAGATCGTGACGGTGCCGCTGGCCGTTCTTCGGATCGAGTGCTGGCGTGAGTACCACTGGACGTCACCCACGAGCGTGAACTCGTTCTGACTCCCCCCCATTCTCCAGATGATGTCACCCGTCTGGCGATCGATCTTCGTGATCTCGTCCAAGTGCCGGCTGGATATCAGGATGTGGCCGTCGACATCCGATTCGATTGCATTGCAGTGAACGTAGTCGATCACGGGTGCGGTCAGGTCGAGGGTCGATGCGTCGGTGATCTCGAAGTGGTCCCAGCTGCGCCATTCGAACACCAGGTTCTTGTTCACGTCCACTTCGTGGATCACGAGGCCGAGGACGAGGGCCGACGGGTCGCCCCCCGGGACGACTTCGCTCATGTCGACCGTCTGTGCGTCACGGTAGAACATCAGCGCGTGTCCGTTCGGCAGAAGCTGGAAGTCGTGGCTGTCCAGATCGTCGTAGCCGTTCCCCGGAAGCCACTCGTCGACGACCGTGTACGTGCTGTCCATCGCCCGGACCGCCGGTCCGGCAACGCGTTCGAAGTACGTCAAGAGCCCGTTCGGTTGCTTCTTGAAATCCCGCGAGAGACCGGACATGGAGCGGAAGAACCCGGGAAATCCCGTGTCATCCAGGATCATGAGATATCGGCCGGTGGTCCCCTCCTTCGCCAGGAACAGGAAACCAGCATCCGGATTGTCCAGAGCCGTGACTTCGAAGGACGGGAAATCCTCCGGCGGCGTGTACGTGCCGCCTCGGCCCGAGAACCCGGAATAGCGTGGCGTGCCCTCCCGAAGGGCTGGCGCATCGGTCGCCGACGGGAAAGACTCGATCCCGGTCAGGTCGGGCTCGGTTCTCTTGGGCGAGACCGTGAAGCGGAAGGAGAAGGTACCGTCATCTCGTCCCGGGAGATCCAGAGCGACCGAGACTCTCTCTCCGGGTTCGAAGGGACGGTGAGGGCGAAACGCGAACGTCTCGAAATCCTCGGCGACGATTCGCTCTCCCGTGTGAGATCCGCTGACGGATCCCTGGACCCTCATCGACGCGAGCATTCCCCGGCCGCGGGTCCGGTACGGGTCGGCCGGACGCACGACGATCGTCGTTCCCCTGGAAACGAGTTCTGCGCCCGGTCTCGGTGAGATGTACTGGAAGTGGCCGGTGTCGCTCGTCACCGGCGAAGGGGACGCACGGACGACGAGAGCCAGAAACACGGCGAGGGTGGTTGGGCCAGTCATTCCTTGGATGTTCCCGGGTCATCGGCGCCGCGGTGCACAGCTTGCGAGTAGAAGCGATGCTAGCGAGCGCACCCGACGGAAGTCAACATTCGGATCTCAATCCAGCCGGCGGAGGATCCGCAGGATCTCGCCCTCGTCCCGCGCTTCGAGAAGCTCACGGGTCAGGTCGTCTCCCGAGAACGAGAAAGCCTCCGCCAGCT
>JALGZO010000626.1 GCA_025774865.1 bacterium
TGGGTTCCTGGATCGAAGCCCAATCGTGGGCAGCCTGTCCCCAAAGGTCGCCTTGTGTATCTGCTGTTCCCATCGGACGCCCCCCTCGCAACCAGATGGATTCAATTCTACCTCGGGGAAGCCGAGCGGGGGTACCTCAGACCCGTAGGGTGCGCTGTGGGTGTAAACTCCGTCCTGCGGTTCGAATGAGGAGAACGCCGAAGTGCCCATCGAGCCCGGACAGCAACTGCTTCACTACCGCCTGATCGAGAAGATCGGCGAGGGTGGCATGGGTGTCGTCTGGAAGGCCGAGGACACGAAGCTCCAGCGCCGGGTCGCGTTGAAGGTACTGCCCGAGACGATGGCTGCCGACCCGGAGCGCCGCGCGCGTTTCGAGCGTGAAGCGCGGGCCGTCGCCGCCCTGAACCATCCCAACATCGTGACGCTCCATTCCGTCGAGGAAGCGGAGACCCCAGTGGGCTCGGTGCACTTCATCACGATGGAGCTCGTCGAGGGACGGACCTTGACGCAGCTCCTGCCCAAAAGCGGCTTCCCGCTGAACCGGTTGCTGGAGATCGTGATCCCGCTCGCCGATGCGGTCAGCCGCGCCCACCGCGCGGGCATCACCCACCGCGACCTCAAACCGGACAACATCATGATCGACAGCGAGGGTCGGCTACGCGTGCTGGACTTCGGCCTGGCCAAGGTGCGGGACCCGTCCGCCCCGGCGCAGGGTACCCAGATCGCGACGGTAACCTCGGACACCGCGGAAGGGCGCGTCCTCGGCACGGTGGCCTACATGTCGCCCGAGCAGGCCGAGGGCAAGGAAGTCAACGCGCGGTCGGACATCTTCTCGCTGGGCACGATTCTCTTCGAGATGGCCACGGGCGTAAGACCATTCCAGGGCGACACGACGATGTCCACGATCGGATCGATCCTCAAGGAAGAGCCGGCCTCGATCACTGAGTTGAAGCCGTCGCTGCCGCGGCACCTGGGGCGCATCATCCGCCGTTGTCTGGCCAAGGATCCCGATCGGCGTTATCAGACCGCACTCGACCTGCGCACCGAGGTGGAGGAACTGCAGTCCGACGTCGGCTCCCTGGATGCGTCCGATCGATTCGGGAGCCGGCGCTGGCTGGTTCTCGGAGCCGTCGCCGTCCTGGTCGTAGTCGCCTCGTTCGCGATCCTGCAATCGGTACGAAGAGAAACCCCCGAACCGGTCGTCTCCTACACCTCCGTCCCGATCACCAGCGCGATCGGCGAGGAGACCCGACCGAACTGGTCGCCCGGGGGCGAGTTCATCGGGGCGAGTTCATCGCCTTCGCGCAGGTCACGGAAGCCGGCCTCGACGTTATGATGCAGCCCGTCGCCACCGGCGAGGCGGTGGTTCTGGCGGGCGGCCCGGGAGACGAGTCGGTTCCACGCTGGTCACCGGACGGCCGGTACCTGGCTTACGCGTCGACCTCGGAGCCGGGCTCTCCCGTCTACCTCGTACCGCCGCACGGCGGCACCCCAAGGAAGCTGACCGATACCGGCGTACCCACGCTCAGCGACGCCATTTCCGAGCAGCTGGGCGATCGCCCCTGGTCACTGGACAGCCAGGCCTTGCTCGTCTCGCGCATGGGAGCGATCTACCGGGTCGACCGCGATAACCTCGAGGCGAAGCAGCTGAGTTTTCCTCCGAAAGGCAGCCGGGACTTCACTGCTTCGTACTCGCCTGATGGGGAGCGCATCGCCTTCACGAGGTGGCTCCGTGGCGAGAATGTTCTCATGATGATGCCGGCGGACGGTGGTGACCCCGAGCTGATCCAGGCGAACGCGTGGGACCCGGCGTTTCGTCCCGATGGCCGCCATCTCCTGTTTCTGACGAATCGCGGAGAGCGCGCCGTCAATCTGTGGGAGCTTGACCTCGAGGCGGGCGGCTTGAGCCAGTTGACCACCGAATCCCGTCACAAAGTTTGGTCATTCTCCGTCTCCGCGGCGAACCGGATTGCCTACGAAGTGTTCTGGCACGACACGTTCCTGTTCGTGGTCGACGTGATCACGGGCGAGCGCCGTCAGCTGACCTCTCATACGAAGGAGAACTACGATGCTCGCTGGTCGCCGGACGGCGGGACGATCGCCTACAATTCCACACGCACGGGAAACCCCGAGATCTTTCTGCACCACTTGGATGGAAGACCCGAGACGCAGTTGACGGATGACCCGGGACCTGAC
>JALGZO010000627.1 GCA_025774865.1 bacterium
TCGAAGCGTACGAAATAGACTCCGGACGCGACCCGCCGCCCGTCGGTGTCGCGCCCATCCCAGAGGGCCTCGTGGCGCCCCGGAGCGAACGCCTCATCGACCAGCGTCCTCACGAGCCGGCCGGACACATCGAAGATCGAGAGTCGAACGGTTCCGCGAATCGGCACGTCGAACTGGATCGTAGTCCTCCCGCGGAACGGATTCGGCCGTCCGGTTTCGAGCGAGAACACGGTGGGAACGAACGTAAGATTCGGCGCCGGCACCGGGTCGATGATGGTGATCGTCTTGTCGTCAAAGGCCGAGACCGCGCCATCGTTGTTTACCTCGAGCTCGAGGCTGTCCGCGAGCGACGCCGCCGCGAAGTTAATGAAGCTCAGATCCGAGACCGTAATCTCCTCGCCTCCGGCGAAGTCAGCGATCACGTCGAGGAGCAGGGTCTTTCCCGCGTCCTCGTAGCTCACTGTCGTGGACACTTTCGCCGCCGCCGTCCCACCGATCGTGGCCGTGACGTCCGTCGTGTCCCAGTCCATGTTGAACCCGGCCGGGATGCGGACGCGCAAATCGTTGGCGGCGGTGATCGTCGGCGTCAGTCCGGCATCGGTGATCGTGATCGTGCTCATCGGCGTCGACGGATCACCGACCGAGAACTGCTGATCGGCCGACGACGACATGGTGAGGATCACTTCTACCGTGATTCCGGCGCTAGCGGAGTTTCCGTTGGGAGACTCAGGCTGGTCCACCGACGTCACGCTCGCGATGTTCGTGATCGTACTCCCAGACGTTCCGGCGTCGACCGTCGCCGTGATGGTGAGGGTCTCCGTGGCTCCGTCCGCCAAAGCACCGACAGTCCAGAGGCCCGTGCTGGACGCGTAGCTACCCGCCGTCGGAGTGTCGGATTGATAGGTAACCCCGGCCGGTAGCAAATCGGTCACTTCCACGCCGGAAGCTGCATTCGGTCCGTTGTTGGTGATGTCGATCGTGTAGGTGATCGTGTCTCCTGGCTGCGGCGCGACGTCGTCGACGGTCTTGGTCACGGTAAGGTCGACACCGAACGTGAACGTCCAGATATTGCCATCCCGGGCGAACGCGATCTGACTGCCGTTCTGTGCCCAGTCGACCTGAATGTCGTTGCCGGGGTCCGTCGTGATCTGGATGACGGTGCCGCCGGTACTCGGGAGCATCCAGATGTCGTTGCTGGCGCCGCCGCCCCGGTTCGAGTGGAACGCGATCATGTCACCCGTCGGCGACCAGTCCGGCGCCGCGTCGTTCGCAGGATCGGTGATCATCCATACGTCATTGTTTCCGCTCCGCTGAGACTGAAACGCGATCATGGTGCCGTCGGGTGACCAGGTCGGGTGCAGGTCCAGAGCCGCGTGCGTCGTGAGTTGAACCGGCGTGCCGCCGCTGGAAGGAATCAGGTAGATGTCACCACCCTTCGCGAACGCGACCGTCGACCCATCGGGCGAGAAGGCGGGAAAGCGGTCGTCCATCCCCACGTCGGCATGGAGGAGAACCGGCGTGCCGCCGCCGGATGGGATCAACCAGAGCTCAGGGTCCGCGCTGCCACCATGGCGGGAGCTGTAGGCGATCTGGGTCCCGTCCGGGGACGAATCCGCGTGACGGTCGAGGAGACTCTGACTCGTGAGTTGAGTCACGGTTCCCCCTGAGCTGGACACGACCCACAGATCGGGGTTGCCCGAACGATCGGAATCGAAGAAGAGCTGAGCGCCGTCTGGCGACCAGTTCGGACGCTCGTCGTTCGCCGGATCGGTGGTCACCTGCATCTCTCCGGGCACGAAGTGCGGCGTGACGTCCGCGGAGTCGGAGTCGTTCGCGCCGTTCGTGTCCGTCTGGTCGGAGCCGGTCAGACTCGCCGTGTTCGTGATGGTGGTGCCAGCGGTCCCGACATCCACGGTGGCCGTGATCGTCAGCGTCTCGGTCGCGCCGTTCGCCAGGTCCCCCACCGTCCAGACTCCGGTGCCGGACACGTAGCTACCCGCTGTCGGAGTGTCGGACTGGTAGGTCACCCCCGCGGGCAAGAGATCCGTGACCTCCACGCCGCTCGCGGCATCCGGGCCGTTGTTCGTGACGTCCACCGTGTAGGTGATCGTGGCCCCTTCATTCGGGGTGCCGTCGTCCACCGACTTCGTGATG
>JALGZO010000628.1 GCA_025774865.1 bacterium
ACCCGCCCAAAGGCGATTCGTCACGACTCGATCGAGACCACGGCTCAGATCGAAGGCCGGCGCGCCGCGGCGAGAGCTCGCGCGCTCGGCGATCGACGCCGCCTCACGGAAGATCGTCTCCATGACGCTGTCGTGGACACCGTGGCCCACCTGGTCGCGCAGAGTGCTGGCCACCCGCGAAAGAGAGCCGTCGGCGAGGGAGCCGTCCCCTTCGAGAAGCCGGAGCGCGATCCATCGCCGGTTCGGCAGGTCGGCACGGGTCGCTTCGATCCAGGTCTCCAGCTTCCGGACCGAGTCCTCGATCTCCCGCGAGTAGTGCAACCGCCGCGGGCGCACGTGCGTCCGCCCGGTGGCCACGTCGTGAATCGCCTCGATGAGGTTGTCGACGCCCTCACCACTTCGCGCCGCCGTCAGAACTACCGGCACGCCCAACGATCGGGACAGCTTTTCCCCGTCGATCTCGAGTCCGGCCCGCTGGGCCTGATCCACGAGGTTGACGCACACGACCGCCCGCTCCGTGATCTCGAGCACCTGGAGGGCCAGGTTCAGGTTGCGTTCGAGAACCGTGGCGTCGACGATGACCACGGTGACGTCGGGCTGCGCGAGGAGCAGAAAGTCGCGCGCGATCTGCTCGTCGCGGCTGGTGGAAAGCAGCGAGTACGTCCCGGGCAGGTCCACGAGCTTGAATCGCTCGTTCGCGTATGAGAATCCTCCCTCCGCGCGGGTGACGGTCTTCCCGGGCCAGTTCCCGGTGTGCTGGCGAAGCCCGGTCAGCCGGTTGAAAACGGTGCTCTTTCCGGTGTTCGGATTCCCCGCGAGCGCGACGACATAGTCCCACCGCTTCATGTCGATCCCGAGCTGGACGAGTTTGTGCGCGCGGCTCGGCACGCACGCCGCGCAGGTGCGTCGTGCGGGTGCCTTCATCAGGCGTCACCCTCCCGCCGAGAGATGCACACCTGCTTCGCCTGTTCGTACCTCAGGGCGACCAGCGCACCGCGAATGCGGTAGGCGGTCGGCTCACCGTTTCTCGCCCGAAACTCCGCGGTGATTTCGGTGCCCGGCAGGATTCCGAGGTCCATCAGGCGGCGCCGCTGGAGGCCGCGACACGTGGGTAGCAGGTGGATGACGGCGCCTCGTTCGCCGGACTTCAGGGAGGCCAGCGTATCGAATGGTCCCTCGACCTCGATGGGTTCTTCGAGCTGAACCACCGTGACGTTGGCCGCCAACACGGGAGCCAGCACCTGCTCGTCGCCGTCCGCCCAGAATCGGAGGCGCCCGGCCGAGTTCTCGATCAGCTGGATCTTCATTCCGGGGTGCAGGCCTTGCGCGACGAGCTGCGAGAAGACGACTTCCGGTTCGTCCTCCAGGTGGATGATGGCGCCGCTCTCTCCCTCGGCGAGCGTCGTCAGAGCGCGGCCACGAAACTGGGGGAGCTCTCCGCTCGCGGTGGGAATGGGATCGCCGTGCGGGTCGAAGCGGGGGTGGCCGAGCCGTTCGGACAGCTCTTCCGCCTCCTCTATCGACGTCGTGTGCTCGCGCTCTTCGGCGCGACGGTGCCATTCCGCGGCGTGCCAGCCGGTGTCCTCGGCGAAGTGCCGCTCCCAGAGTCGGTGAATGCGAATGATCCGAAGCGCGTACGTTCTGCCCTCGGGCGTCAGCTGGAAGGTCTCTCCGGCCATCTGGAAAAGACCCAGCCGCTCCATGCGTCCCAAGAGCTGCACGGCCCGGTCTGTCGGGATGTTCAACGCACCGGCCAGACTCTGAACCGACGGTGTCTGGCGTCGGTACTCCGCGTCGTAGAGGTGCTTGAGTGCGTCCTCGATGAGGACCCTCTCGTCGAGCCGGACGAGGCGGCGCGCCCGGGCCACGAGTCCGTGACGCGGCCACAGCACGATGGCCAGCATGGTCACGACGGCCGTTCCGGCGAGGAGGGCCCCGAGAGGATCGACCATCGGCTACCCCGGGCTCGGATTGTGGATCAGAGAGTCCACTATTCGTCCAATCTATGCTTCGCGCGGGCGAAAAGCCAGAGCCGTCGCCGTGGTCGATCCCGTGCCCACGGGATAGCTTCGATTGGCGGAAGTGAGCCGGTGCTTCCCCTACCGCGAGGCCCGTTTCCGCCCGAACTCGAGGGGTGGAATCATGAGACTCACCAGCTCGCTACTCGCTCTTGCCGCCCTCTCCCTTCTCGTACCCGGCGTTGCGGATGCGGGGCGCTGGAATGGAGGAGGCTGCGGCGGTTGGGGCGCGAAAAGCCCCTACGATCAGCACTTCGATTCCGAGACCATGATCCGCGTGTGGGGCGAGGTCTGCCGCGTCGAGACGTTTCGCCCGCGCCCCGGAATGACGCCCGGCATCCAGTTTCAACTCTTCACCGGCGAAGCGGATCTCCCTGCGGACGATGCGACCCTACTTCGCGTTCACCTCGGCCCCGAATGGTTTCTCGAAGACCTGGATATCCGTCTCGAAGAGGGCATGGGCGTGGGTGTGAGAGGATCGCTCGTCCTCTGGGGGGATGAGACGATCTTGATGGCGGCGGAGCTCGTAGACGACGCCGAGGAAGTACTGACGCTGCGCGCGGAAAACGGGTACCCGGCGTGGAGTCCAGGGCCCTGAGTCACGGGCGCACCGGGGTGCGAGTCGATCAAGTCGAAGTGGTGCGCCTCTCCCGATAGAGCTCCTGGAGCTTGCGGCGCATCAGCTTGTTCGATGCGGTTCGGGGAAGCGCGTCGATCGGGATCACTTCGTGGATTTTGAACAGCGGATTGATGTTGTCCGCGATCAAGCGCCGGAGCTCTGCATTGAGGTTCTCCGCGTCCTCCCGGTTCCCACGGCCAACCACGTAGACGACGAGTCTCTCGGCGCCCTCACCGCCGAGCTGGACGCCGATTGCAGCGCACTCCGCCACGGCTTGATGGGTATTGAGAACGCGCTCGAGCTCGAGTGAGCCGACCTTGATGCCACCGAGGTTCATCGTGTCGTCGGTCCGTCCCTGCGCCTTGTAGAACCCCTGCCCGAGTTGCGCGAACTGATCCCCGTGGCGGCGGAGTACCTCTCCCCGAGGACCTGGCGGGCACTCCGCGTAGTAGGCTCGCTCGTGGTCGGCGTTCAACAGCGTCTGCGAAAGTCCGATCGAGGGAGGGACGAGGAAGAGCTCTCCGGCCTCGCCGACTCCGGCCGGCGTGGCGTCTTCCTGGAGGAGGCGAAAGTCGATTCCCAGGGCGGGTGTCGTGAAGGTGGCCGGGGAGGCGGGTTGCGCCAGCGTTCCCGTGATGTGCCCTCCGCCGATCTCGGTTCCCCCCAGGTATTCGATCACGGGGGCCCGGTAATCCGTGCGGCTCATGAGCCACAGGTAATCCTCTTGATTGGAAGGCTCGCCGGTGGAGCTGAATACGCGGACGTCGTGCCACCGCTTCCGCCGCAGGAAGCCTCGGTTTCGCCAAGCCCGCACGAGCGAGGGGACCACCCCGAGCACGGATACCTTCGCGTCGGCGACGAATTCCGCGAAACCAGCTCCCAGGGGAGCTCCCTCGTAGAGCGCGATCGTGGCTCGATTCATGAGGGACGCGAAGATCAGCCACGGTCCCATCATCCAACCGATGTTCGTCGGCCACGCCACGACGTCTTCGCGGTGAATGTCCTGGTGAAAGTGCCCGTCCATCGCCCCTTTGATGGGCGTCAGATGGGTCCAGGGGATGGCCTTCGGTGTGCCCGTGGTTCCGGACGAGAAGAGGATGTTGATGGCGCGGCGCGGCTCACCCACCGACGAGCCGATCGCTTCGCCGCCGCCGATCAAGTCGTCCCACGAGAGATCTCCGTGGCGGAGCGCAGGCTCGGAGCCGCCGCGGTCCTTGATCACGACCGCCCGGGGGGCGCCGGCCTCTTTCACCTTCTCGTACATGGGGACCCGCTTGCCGCCGCGCAGCTGCGCATCCACCGTCACGATCCCGTTCGCGTCAGAGATCGAGAGCCTCTTCGCCAGTTCAGCGGGGGTGAAGCTGTCCGCAATCGAAACGACACAACCACCGGTCTTCACGATACCGAGATACGCCGCGACGCACTCCAGGTTCATGGGCATGTAGAGAGCGATGCGATCGCCCTCGGAGAAGCCGTGGCGAGCCAGTCCCGACGCGACCCGATTCACCATTTGCCTGAGGTCGCGATAGCTCGTGACCGTGAGCTCACGGCTCCCCTCGCGCCCGGAGATCACCGCCGCCTTGTCCGGGGGCGCGAGAAAGCAGCTGTCGCAGATGTTCATCGAGGCCCCCGGTAACCAGCGCGGATCCCGGACGTCGCTCTGCGGATCGAGGATCACGGTCGGCGCTCGGTCGAACACGACCCCGAGGCGTTCGATGACGGTGCTCCAGAACTCGGGTCTCTCTCGCGCTGACCATCGGTGAAGCTTCGCGTAGTCCGAAAAGCCGTGATCGCGCATGCAATCGCCGAGGTGGGTTCGCGCCACGATGTCCGCCGTGGGTTGCCAGGCGAAGGGCGGTCCGTCGGACTCGGCTCGGCCCGTGTAGATCTCGCGGTAGAGATCCCACTGTTTCTCGAAGGGGTGGGGTGAGCGACCGAGCTCCTTCGCGAACGCGGCCCAGCGCTCGTCCTGTTTGGTTCCCTCGGGGGTCCGGGCTCTCCGGATCATGGATCCGCGGCAAGGGGAGTCGTGATCATCGCCGCCGTGTCGAGGGCACGTCTCATGCCCGGATTGTACCGGAGGCGATGAGCCCGGCCACCTTCTTTCCGTGCCACCGGGGTGCCGGAGAATCTGCTGGACGCCAGCCGAGACGTCAGCGGACCAGGAAGATGTCATACACGATCAGCACGATCTCGAAGAAGATGAGCGCGACGATGTACCATTCGACCCGGATACCTTGCCGGTTCTGGAGGAGATTCAGGTACATTTCCGCGGTCCCCGAAATCAGATCGAGCTTCCTCGACAGCGCCAGGTCACGGTCGCGTAGCTCGTACTCGGCGCTGCGAGAGACCCCTCCCATCACGCCGTCGTTCACGATCCGCCAGCGATCGGCGGTCTCTTCGTCGAGCTGCACGACCGTGCGCATCAGATCTTCCTCAGCAAAGAAGTACGC
>JALGZO010000629.1 GCA_025774865.1 bacterium
GAACCGGCAGCAGGAGATCTCCAACATCTCGCGCTCGCTCAAGGCGCTCGCGAAGGCGCTCAAGATCCCGATCGTCGCGCTCTCTCAGCTGCGCCGCCCCACGGACATGAAGGAAGGGATTCGGCGCCCGATGCTCTCGGATCTCAGGGAATCTGGAGCGATCGAACAGGACGCGGACGTCGTGGTCTTCATCTACCGCCCGGAGGTCTACGGTCAGACTCCGGAAAACGAAGGCCTCGCCGAGATCATTCTCGGCAAGCAGCGGAACGGCCCCATCGGCACGGTGCACCTGCACTTCCACAAGGAGTTCACCCGCTTCGAGAATCTCTCTCGTGTGAAGGAGTAGGCGTGCCGAAAACGGGTGCCGTGATCGTCGCGGCGGGTCGCGGAGCGCGAATGGGGGGAATGGAGAAAGCCCTCGCGCCGCTCGCGGGCGAGCCGCTGCTGTTGCACTCGGTCCGGGCGTTCGAGAAGACCGAAGTCGTGGACGAGATCGTCGTCGTCACGCGGCGTGACCTCCTGGAGAAGGTGCACCGGATCGTGAAGCGGGCCGGGTGCACCAAGGTCAAGGGGGTCGTGCAGGGAGGGAAGACGCGCGGGGAATCGTCGCGGCACGGGCTCGGTGCGCTCTCGAAGGATGTCGACCTCGTTCTCGTCCACGACGGCGCCCGCCCGCTCGTGTCGGAAGAGTTGATCGAGCGGGTGGCGGAGGCGGCGGCCGAAACGGGTGCGGCCATCCCCGGCGTGACGCCGACCGCGACGATCAAACGCACGGAAAACGGCGCGTCGGCCGGGACCGTCGATCGTCGGGAGCTCCGGGAAGCCCAGACACCGCAGGGATTCCGGCGGAGCGTCCTCGCGCGGGCGTTCGCGGAGGCGGTCAAGGAGCACTACGAGGGAACCGACGAAGCCGCCGCGGTCGAGCGCACCGGAGAGACGGTCACGATCGTCGAAGGTGACCGGAAGAACCTCAAAGTCACCATCCCCGAAGACCTGGCGGTGGCCGAAGCGCTGAGCGCCGGCTTCACCGCGGCGCAGACCACTCGAATCGGAATCGGCCGCGACGTGCACCGCCTCGTCGAAGGGCGCCCGCTCGTTCTGGGCGGCGTCCGCGTTCCGCATCCCAAAGGTCTTCTCGGCCACTCGGACGCCGACGTCATCTCCCACGCGATTTGTGACGCCCTCCTCGGGGCCGCGGGCAAAGGAGACCTCGGGCAGCACTTCCCCGATACCGATAAAGAGTGGAAGGGCGTCTCGGGTGCCGAGCTCCTGACGCGGACGGTGGAGATTCTCCGGGAAGTCGAGTACGTTCCCGTCAACGTCGACGTCACGGTATGCGCGCAGGCACCGCGCCTCGCGACGTACCGGGAGGAGATGATCGGCAACGTCGCGCGCGCCCTTCGCCTGCCGACCTCGCACGTCTCCGTGAAGTTCACCACCACGGAGGGGCTCGGGTTCGAGGGGCGTGAAGAGGGGATCTCGGCCGATGCCGTCGTCCTCGTCGGCCGCGTTTTCGGGGAGAGCGTTTGAGCGAATTCAAAGTGCGGGGCGCCAAAGTGGCCGACGAAGAGGCCATCCTCGCGCTCGTCAAGGCGGAGATGCAGGCGCACGTGGAGCTGGACGAACGGTTCCGGCTCCGCGACGACGCCTCCAGCCGCTACGCCGTCTACATTCGGGACCGCATGCGCGACATCGATTCGTCGGTGTTCGTGGCGGAGACCGACCGCATCGTCGGGCTCGCGATCGGCACGATCCGCAAGGTGGACTCGTTCTTCAAGGCGCAGCGCTACGGTTACATCTCGGACCTCATGGTCGAGCGCTCCGTGCGACGACGCGGATTCGGGCGAGCCCTCTTCGACCGCGCCGAGCTCTGGTTCCGGAGCCTCGGGATCGACGTCGTCCGACTTCACGTGGCCGTCAAGAGCGACGAGGCGCGCGCCTTCTGGAAGAGCATCGGGGCCAGCGAGTTCTTGCTGGAAGCGTGGATCGACCTCGGGCCGGCTCCCATCGCCGCGGGCGAGACACCGGCGGCGGTTGCGGGTGTGGAGGCGGAACCGCCGCGGCGATCCGGCTTCGACTACCCGGACGATGTACTGACCGGTCCCGGAGGGACCCGCTAGTGCACCGGATCGCGGTCCTCATGGGAGGGGAGAGCCAGGAGCGGGAGGTGTCCAAGGTCACGGGCGCCGCCGTCGCGAAGGCGCTCTCCGATCGTGGCCACGACGTCACGCTCCTGGACACGCATCAGGGAGTGTTGCCGCTGACCGCCGGCGAGCAAGCCCCGGAGATCGGTAGCCGCCCGCCCGAGATCGAGGGCACCGCGGCGCTCGCCACGAAGGGTCCGGCCGGGGTCTCGAACCTCGCCGGCTCGCTCACCGACATCGAGGCGGTCTTCATCGCGCTGCACGGTGGGTGGGGCGAGGACGGAACGGTGCAAGCCTTCTTCGATCTCGCCGGGATTCCCTACACCGGTAGCGGGGTCCTCGGGTCGGCGCTCGCGATGAACAAGGATCGCTCGAAGCGCGTCTTCCGCGCGTCCGGGATCAGCACGCCGGACTGGGCGTTCGTCGAAGTGGAGGAGGGCGTGCTCCCGCACCGGGATGACCTCGAGGACGTGATCGAGACGCTCGGCTCCGATCTGATCGTGAAGCCCAACGCGGAGGGCTCGACCGTGGGCTTGAGCCGTGCCCAGAGCCTCGACGAGCTCGAAGCCGGAATCGAGCTGGCCGCGCGCTACGGCCGGGAGATCATCGTGGAGAAGTTCATCCCCGGTCGTGAGCTGACAGTGGCCGTGCTCGGGGACGAACCGCTCCCGGTCGTCGAGATCATTCCCGAAGGCGGGATCTACACGTACGAAGCGAAGTACACGAAGGGCAGAAGCCGGTACGTCGTTCCCGCCGACATTCCCGAGGACCTCGCGGGCGACCTGCAGGAGACGGCGCTGGTCGCCTTCGAGGTGCTGGCCTGCGAAGGGTTCGCCCGCGTCGACTTCCGGCTTCCCCCCAGCGGCGACTACGAGTGCCTCGAGGTCAACACGATTCCCGGCATGACGCCTCTGTCGCTCGTGCCGATGGCGGCGAAGGCGGCGGGCATCGACTTCGAGGAGCTCGTGAATTACATCGTGGAGCTCGCGATCGAGCGAGGCGCGCGGCGCGCCGGCTCCGCCCCCGTCGGTCCGTGAACGCCTACACCGAGCTCTTCGGCGGCGTGAAGCCGCTCGTCGGCATGATCCACCTGCGCCCGCTCCCGGGCAGTCCGAGGGGCGGCGAGCTCGACGACGCGGTGGCGGCCGCCCAGGCCGACGCGGAAGTCCTCACGGGAGCCGGCGTCGACGGGATGATCCTCGAGAATTTCGGAGACGCTCCCTTCGCGAAGGACCGGGTGCCCGCGGTGACGGTAGCGGCCATGACGGTCGTCGCGCGGGAGCTCCGCCGCGACCACAACGTCCCGCTCGGGATCAACGTGCTGCGCAACGACGCCGAGTCCGCGCTCTCGATCGCCACCGTCACGAACGCCGACTTCATCCGGGTCAACGTTCACGTGGGAGCGGTGGTCGCCGATCAGGGCGTGATCGAGGGGAAGGCCCGGGAGACGCTCTTGCTCCGCAAGCACCTCGGCTCGGCCGTGCTGCTCTTCGCGGACGTTCGCGTGAAGCATGCGCGTCCGCTCGGCGCCGCGGAGCCCGTATCGCAATCCGGCGACGATCTCGCGACGGAGGCGCGCGATGTCTACCGGCGGGGTCTCGCCGATGCTCTGATTCTCTCGGGCGTCGCGACCGGCGCTCCGGCGGACCCGTCCGACTTCCGGCGGGTGAAGAGCGCCCTGCCCCGGGCGCCGCTCCTCGTCGGCTCCGGCGTCGACGCGGACAATCTCGAGGAGTTCTGGCCGGTCGCGGATGGTATGATCGTCGGCTCTTCGTTGAAGAAGTCGGGCGATCCCGGGCAGCCGGTCGATCCCGTGCTCGCCCGCGAGGTCTTCACGGCGGCGTCGAGGCTGCGGCGCGCGCCGGAAAGGTCCGTTCGAGAAGGCTGATGGCGCTCCGCATCTACGACACTGCTCGTCGCAAGAAGCTCCCCTTCGAACCCGTCGTCCCGGGTCGGGTCGGCATGTACGTGTGCGGCATGACCGTGCAATCGCCGCCGCACGTCGGGCACATGCGCGCGTACGTGGTGGCCGACCTGATTCGGCGGGTCTTCCGCGCGCGCGGCTACGAGATGAAGCTCGTCCAGAACTTCACGGACATCGACGACAAGATCATCGCGAAGGCGAACGAGGAAGGCGTGCCCTACCGCGAAGTCGCCGAGCGCAACATTCGCGCGTACTTCGAAGCGGCCGACTGGATGGGCATCGAGCGCGCCGACGTCTACCCGCGTGCGACGGATCACATTCCGGAGATCGTCGCGCTCGTCGGGGATCTCGTCGAGAAAGGGTACGCGTACGAGTCCAAGGGGGACGTATTCTTCGACGTCACGCGCGACGCAGACTACGGCAAGCTCTCGGGGAAGAAGATCGACGAGCTACGATCCGGCGTCCGCATCTCGGTCGACGAAGAAAAGCGGCATCCGGTCGACTTCGCCCTGTGGAAGGGGGCGAAACCGGGCGAGCCGTCGTGGGAGAGCCCCTGGGGGCCGGGGCGCCCCGGCTGGCACATCGAGTGCTCGGCGATGGCGATGAAGCACGTGGGACCCACGCTCGATCTCCACGGGGGCGGGCGCGATCTCGTCTTCCCGCACCACGAGAACGAGCTCGCCCAGTCCGAGTCGTCCACCGAGCAGCGGTTCTGCAACCACTGGATCCAGAACGGCATGGTGAATCTCGGCGGCCAGAAGATGTCGAAGTCGACGGGCGTGCTGTACGCCGTCTCCGACGTCATGAAGGTGGTGGAGCCCGCGGCGCTGCGGCTCTATCTCCTGTCGACCCACTATCGCAGCCCGATCGAGTACGGACAGGAGCGTCTGGACGAGGCGGCGGCGGCGCTGGAGCGGATGCGCAACTTCCTGTCGGCGGCCGCGCACACGGCGGGAGCGAGCCCGGGCGCGGCGCCGCCGCCGGCGGATCTGGAAGGGGTCGACCGGACGTTCC
>JALGZO010000630.1 GCA_025774865.1 bacterium
GAGTCCCTCGATGGAGCCTTCGACCGTCGACGGATCCGGAGGGGCCTCTTGGACCTCTTCGACCGCCCCTTCCTCCGGCGGCGGCGGGAACACGTACCGGGCGACGGTGATCCTCGGCCCGCCGGCGGTCGGAGACAGGAACTTGCTCGCCTGGACGGCCTCGATCACCGCCGCGTCGAACTCGTTGCCGCCCGATCTGACGATCTTCGTCTTCTCGACGCTTCCATCGTCCGCGATGGTGAGACGGACCCACACTTCGACTTCAGCGACACCCGGCGGGAGCGGGACGTCTCGCGGATCGACCCGGCTCAATACGATCTCCTCCGGTTCCGTGTCCATGTTCGGACGGATGAAGTGAACCGGCGGCGCGTCGAGCCTCTCGACGGTCCACACGGGGTAGCCGAGCCGGCGCCTCGCGTAGGCGTCGGCCTCCGTACCGGAGTGGTAGTTCGCGAGGCGGTGCAAGAGGGCCTCGGCCGAATCCGGTTCGTCGAGTCGATGCTCGAGTACCCAAGCCTCCGCGTAGAGTGCCTTGGCCCCCCACTCCGTCCCGATGGCGTCTTCAGCGAGCGACGAATACTCGGCGAGGGCGGCGTCGACGTTGCCGATCTCCTCCAGGAGTTGCTCCGCGAGGAGATACCGCTTGCGCTCGCGATCATCGTCGTCGTCGTTGTCGATGGCCAATCGCAGATCGATGACGGATTGAATCTCGGTCATGCGCTGGGACGCCGTTCGCGACGCCTCGAACCCGCTGCCCTGCTCGCGCACCCGTTCGTACTCCTCGTGCGCCCGCTCCAGATCGCCGACGTCGTCCCAGGTTCGCGCGATCGCGAGCTGAGCGTTCGCCGCAGGCTCGGACAGCGGCATCTTCTCGATGATGACCGCGTAGATCTCCCGGGCTCGATCGACCTCTCCCAACGAGTAGTGGACGTCGCCCTCGGCGAGCCGCGCCGCACCTTCGTCTTCCACGTTGGTCGATCGCTTCGCCACCTTCTGGAACGTCTTCTCGGCTCGCTCGTACTCCCCGACGGAAAGGAGGGCCCGGCCCTTCCGCATGCCGCCCCGGAACCGTTCCTGCGGCGTGCCCCCGTGGTCGTGCACCTTCTCGTAGAAACCGACGGCGGTCTCTACATCTCCCTGCTCCTCGGCAATCGCTCCGGCCCGCAGCCCGGCGTCCGCGAACCACTCGCTGCCCCCGTGATGGTTCAGGACGTCGGCGAACGAGATCAGGGCTTCGTCGTAATTGCCCAGCTCGCTCCGCACCACGCCTGAGAAGTAAGTCACGCCGTCGCGTGTGTCCTTCTTGTCGAGCTCGGCGGCACGAGTCAGTGCCTCCACCGCGCCAGCGTACTCCTTCGTCTCGATGTGAGTGCGCCCCTTCATCAAGAGGGCCTTCGGCACGAGGTCGGATTCCGAATAGAACGTGAGGATCTCGTCGAACTTTCGGAGCGCCGTGGAGTACTCCCCTTTTTCGAACGAGGCTCTCCCCATGAGAAGGAGTGCGTCGTCCACCCACTTGCTGTCCGGGTAGTACTTCACCACCTTTGCGGCCTTTTCGAACGACTCCTGATAGAGAGTCTTCTCCTGGTTCGAGATATCGTTCCGCTCCGGATCCGCCCTCTTCTTGATATCCTGGGCCTCCGCGAACTTCGCATTGGCGTTGTGCAGAGTGTTGAAATACGCGCAGCCGCCGGTGAAGGCGCCGGCCGCCAGCCCGATCACCCAGAGGCGGAGGACGAACCCCTTCATCGCGCTCCCGTCTCGAGGGCGGTGGCTTCTCGATTCGGGTCGGGCGCGACGAGCCGCTTGCGAATTTCCGGACTCTCCCACACCGCCCGGCCGGCCAGGAGCGTCAAGAGAACGCGGCCGGTCAACTCCGTTCCGAGAAACGGCGTATTGGAGGACTTGGACCCGATGTCGTCCTCGGTAAAGGTCCACCGAGCCGCCGGATCGAAGACGACGACGTCGGCCGGGGCGCCCGGCCGCAGCGTGCCGGCGTCCAGACCCAAGATCCGCGCCGGAGCCGTGGTCATGCGCTCGACTATGGTGAGAAGCTCGAGTCCGGCCGCGCCGAGCTGGGTGATCGAGAGCGCCAGAGAGGTCTCGAGACCGATGATCCCGAACGGCGCCATCGTGAACTCGACCAGCTTCTCGAGCGCCGCGTGAGGGGCGTGGTCGGTGGCGATCGCGTCGAGGGTGCCGTCGGCGAGTCCCTCTACGACCGCGCGCCGATCCGTCTCGGACCGCAGCGGCGGATTCATCTTCGTGTTCGCGTCGAAGCTCGCTGCCGCTTCTTCCGTGAGCGTGAAGTGGTGCGGGGCTCCCTCCGCCGTCACCCGCACTCCACGCTCCTTCGCGTCCCGGATGATCTCGACCGAGCGGGCCGTGGAGACGTGACAAACGTGTAGCTTACCTCCGGTGATCTCAGCGAGGCGGACGTCACGGGCCACTCCCACGTCTTCGGACGCGGCGGGGATGCCGTTGATGCCGATGCGCGTGCTCACCGCGCCCTCGTGCATGTGCCCTCCGGCCGAGAGCGCGAGGTCTTCCGAGTGCGAGATGATCGACTGTCCCGTGATCTGCGCGTACTCGAGCGCGCGCCTCATCACCCGGGAGCTCTCCACCGGGTGACCGTCGTCGGAGAAACCAACCGCGCCCGCGTCTCGGAGGCACATCATCTCCGTCAGAGCCGAGCCCTTCTGGCCTTTCGTGATCGCCGCGATGGGATGTACCCGGCAGAGCGCGGCCTCCTGGCCGAGACGGACGATCCGTGCAACCATGGCTTCGTTGTCAACGACGGGATCCGTGTTCGGCATGCACGCGACGCTCGTGACACCGCCGCGCGCTGCCGCGCGCGATCCGGACGCCACGTCCTCCTTGTATTCGAACCCCGGCTCGCGGAAGTGCACGTGCATGTCGACGAGACCGGGTGCCACCGCGAGCCCTTCGGCGTCCACGATCCGCGCTCCATCTGCGTCGATGTTCGTGTCGACCGCGACGATTTCTCCCTTTTCGATGAGAAGGTCGGCCCGGTCGTCGTGCGCCGTGGCCGGATCGATGACCCGGCCGCCCCGAATCAGAATCTTCAATTCAGCGATCCTCCTCCGGACAAGAGGTAGAGAACCGCCATCCGGACCGCCACACCGTTCGTCACCTGTCGGAGAATCGTTCCGGAGTGCGCTTCCGCCACATCGTGCGCGATCTCGGTGCCGCGGTTCATCGGCCCCGGGTGAAGAATGATCATGCCGCCCGGCAGCTCCGCGAGCTTGTCCATCGTGATCCCGAAGTAACTCACGTATTCGCGAATGCTCGGAATGAGCGGCTCGCTCTGCCGCTCGAACTGGATGCGGAGAACATTGACGGCGTCGGCGTTCTTGAGGGCATGCCGGACATCGGTAGCGCGCTCCACCCCGAGTTTCTCGATCTCGGGCGGTAGCATCGTGGGCGGGCCGCAGACGGTCACCTTGGCCCCGAGCTTCGTCAACAAGAACACGTTGGAGCGCGCCACCCGACTGTGCGTGATGTCCCCGAGGATGACCACGCGGATTCCCTCGATGCGGCCGAGTTTCTCGCGCAGCGTGGAGGCGTCGAGAAGCGCCTGGGTGGGATGCTCGTGCTGTCCGTCGCCGGCGTTGATGACCCGGGCCTGCACCTGCCGGTCGAGGAAGTGGCAGGCTCCCTCGTTATGATGCCGCATCACGATCATGTCGACGTTCATCGCTTCGATGTTCTGCGCCGTGTCCCGGAGCGACTCCCCCTTCGTCACCGACGACGTCGGCACGGAAAAGTTGAGGACGTCGGCCGAGAGCCGCTTCTCGGCGAGCTCGAAGCTCGAGCGCGTTCGCGTGGAGTTCTCGAAGAAGAGGTTCGCGACGGTGACCCCCCGCAGCGTGGGAACTTTCTTGATGGAGCGCGACTGGATCTCCTTGAAAGGCTCAGCCTGATCGAGAATCTCGAGAATCTCCTCCGGTTCGAGCTCCCGGATTCCGAGCAGGGATTTCCTCTCTGCGATCAAGACTTCTCCTCCTCCAGCTCGCAGAGCACGACCGAGTCGACCCCGTCGGACTCCTTGAACTGCACCTTGACGATCTCGGCCGGCGCCGTGGGCACGTTCTTCCCCACATAGTCGGCCCGGATCGGAAACTCCCGGTGGCCGCGATCGACCAGAACGGCGAGCTGGATCGTCTTCGGCCGGCCGAAGTCGATGACTTCATCCATCGCGGCGCGAATCGTGCGGCCCGTGTAGAGGACGTCGTCGACGAGGACCACGTTCTTGTCGACGATCGACACGGGGATTTCGGTGGAGCGTACGAGCGGCTGTTTGGCGATCGCGTGGAGATCGTCGCGGTAGAGCGTGATGTCGAGGATGCCGAATGGCACGCGCATGCCTTCGATCTCGTGAATCTTCTCGACGATCCGATTCGCGAGAGGCTGACCCCGCGTGCGAATGCCGCAGATCACGATCCCCGCCGGGCCGGAGTTGCGCTCCATGATCTCGTGCGCGAGGCGGGAGATGGCCCGACGCATGTCGTCGGCGGACATGATGCGCGCCTTCTCGACGAAGTTCGCGAACTCCTCCGGCTTCTCCGGTGAAGAGGTCTGGGGGGTGGTGTCCGTCATGGATCCTCCTGCCCGGCGCCGGCGAAAAAAACCGCCGCGGCCGTGATGACGGGTCCGGGCGGTGGAGGATCCGGGCACGCTGGCGGTGCGCAGCCTGCGGCCGGGGATCGCGGCGCCGACCCTTCCCGGCCTCACGGGACCGGATTAAAGGTTGGCCTTCTCTTTTTCGAGCCGAGAAAGGGTAAGCCTCTCGCGGGGTCTTGTCAAGAGTGGCAGCTGTTTCCGTCATGGGCGCGAGGGGTCGTCATGCCTCGAACAGCCTGCACGGAGGCGAACAGGGCGCCTCCGGATCGCGGCGTCCGAGGTGCTATAGTGGGCCCGCGTCCCGGGTACACATGCAGGAGACCAACGATGCCCTGCCGCCCTTGGCTCCTCCTCGCGGTCTTTGCCGCCTCCATCGGCACCACGGCGGCTCGCGCCGGGAACACGAT
>JALGZO010000631.1 GCA_025774865.1 bacterium
ACGTGGAGACGCTGCACACTTGATAGAGTTGGCCGTGGGCGATCGGCTTCTTGCAGGTGCTACACGTTCGCCAGGTGGAATCGGGCATCGGGGGCTGACTCCGGTAGATCGGTCCCAACGTTCGGATCCGGCGGTCGCAACGTTCGGATCCGCATGGAAACGACGGCCGCGATCCTAACCCGCTACAGGAACCCGCGCCAGCTCTGGAGCACGCGCAGGTAGTTGCCCCGCTCGAACTCCGTGGGGTCGGGGCAGCGGAGCAGGTCCATGCTCCCCTGCATCTGCCCGATCGAATCGTATTTCCGCTCCTCCATCCAGCGGACGACCTCTTCGCGAACCGTCTTCAAGTGCTCGGGACCGTTCCGCAGGAGCGCCGACACCATCTGCACGGCGTCGGCTCCGGCCATGATCGCCCGGACGGCGTCCAGGCCGTTGTGCACACCGCCGGTAACAGCCAGATGGCTCGTGATTCGCTCGGACAGAATCGCGAGCCAGCGGAGCCGTAGCAAGAGCTCCTGCGAGTCCGACAGGTGGAGGACCGGAACCACCTCGAGCTCTTCCGGATCGATGTCGGGCTGGTAGAAGCGATTGAAGAGGACGAGTCCCTTCGCGCCCGCGTCGTCGAGACAGCGGGCGAAGTGAGCGAGCGCGGTGAAGAAGGGCGACAACTTCACGGCGACGGGGATCTCGACCGCATTCACGACCGCCCGGACCATGTCGAGCACCCGCTCCTCGATCACCTGGCTCGTCTCGTGGGGGTCCGTCGCGACGAGGTACACGTTCAGCTCGAGGGCATTCGCTCCGGCCGACTCCATCAGCTCGGCGTACTCGAGCCAGCCGCCCAACGACGTCCCGTTGAGCGAACCGATCACCGGAACTTCGACCGCTTCCCGGATCCGCCGGAGCTGCTCCAGGTACTCGTCCGGGCCGAGCGTGAAGTCCCCCGGATCAGGCAGATACGAGAGGGCCTCCCCCGTCGACTCCACGATCGAGTCCATCGAGCGGTGCGCCGCGAGTTGCTCTCCCCGAATCTGCTCTTCGAAGAGCGATCTCATCACGATCGCCGCGGCGCCGGCGTCTTCCAGACGTCGCACCATGTCCAGGTCGTCGGCGAGAGGCGACGCGCCCGGCATGAAGGGGTGGGAGAGGTTGAGCCCGAGATAGCTGGTGGACAGGTCCATGACTACGCTTCCTCCGGAATGGCTCGATCCGAGCTATCCGCGTCGCCGTCGGTGCTTTCCGGCGGAAGCGTGAGCCCCGCCAGCCGATCGTAGAAGGCGAAGCGCTGCGCGACATCCGTCTGCGCGCGCTTGGCGAGGCGCCCAAACCGCTTCGGATCCATCTTCTCGACCATCCGGAAGCGTGTCTCGTTTTCCATGAAGCGGCTGAGCGGAATCTTCGGCTCCCGGGAATCGAGGTGCAAGGGCGGCTGACCCTCGGCGACCCGGCGCGGGTCGAATCGATAAAGCGGCCACAGACCGGTCTGGACCGCCAGCTTCTGCTGGTCCGCGCCGCGCCGGAGGTCGTAGCCGTGCGCGATGCAGTGACTGTACGCGATCACGAGCGAAGGACCCCGGAACGAGTCCGCCTCTCGGAGAGCCCGGACGACCTGGTTCATGTTCGACCCGAACGCGACCTGCGCCACGTAGACCTGGCCCTGGCTCAGTGTCTCGAGGCCGAGATCCTTCTTCGGCGTTTCCTTGCCGGACGCGGCAAACTTCGCGGCGGCGCCGAGCGGGGTCGCCTTCGATTGCTGACCGCCCGTATTCGAGTACACCTCGGTGTCGAGCACGAGCACATTGACGTCGCGGTTCTGAGCGAGCACGTGGTCGAGCCCTCCGTACCCGATGTCGTACGCCCAGCCGTCGCCGCCGACGATCCAGACGCTCTTCTTCACGAGATAATCGGCGAGCTGCTCCAGCCGCCGCGCCTCGGACTTCGACGTCGCCGCGAGCTTCTCACGAAGCTCGGTCACCCGGTCGCGCTGTGCGCGGAGGCCGCCCTCGTCAGTCGGGTCCGCCTCCAGGATGTCGGCCACGAGCCGCTCTCCGACGTCGGCGGCAAGGGTCGCGAGCAGGGCGGCGGCTTGATCCCGGTGCGCGTCGACCGCCAGACGGAATCCGAGGCCGAACTCCGCGTTGTCCTCGAACAGGGAGTTCGACCAGGCCGGCCCCCGCCCGTCGGCGTTCACGGTCCACGGAGTCGTGGGCAGATTGCCGCCGAAGATCGACGAGCAACCGGTGGCGTTCGCGATCAGCAACCGATCTCCGAAGAGCTGAGAGAGCAGCTTCAAGTACGGAGTCTCCCCGCAGCCGGCACACGCCCCGGAGTACTCGAACAGCGGCTCGAAGAGTTGCGATCCGCGGGCGTCGATCTTCGCGACGGAGGTGCGATCCGCCTCGGGCAGGTCGAGGAAGAAGCGGTAGCTCTCGCGCTCGACGTCTCGTCGGGGCGGCTGCGGCTCCATGTCGATGGCCTTGTGGCGGGGGTTCGCCTTGTCCTTCACCGGACAGACCTCGACGCACAGGCCACAGCCGGTGCAGTCCTCCGGTGCCACCTGCAGCGTGTACGCCAGCCCGGTCAGACCTTCTCCGCGGCTCTCGGTGTGACGGAATTCGGAGGGCGCGCCGT
The DNA here is from genome assembly GCA_025774865.1 of bacterium. Taxonomy (GTDB): domain Bacteria; phylum ARS69; class ARS69; order ARS69; family ARS69; genus JALGZO01. The sequence continues at coordinate 2,632 of JALGZO010000631.1, forward strand.
CCAGCCGCGCCGGATCGTAGACCTTCGCGCGGATCGCGGCGTGCGGGCACGCGAGCGCGCAGCGATTGCACTGGATGCAGATCTCGGAATCCCACACCGGAATCTCCTGCGCGAGGTTCCGTTTTTCCCACTGCGACGTTCCGGTCGGCCACGTTCCGTCGGGCGGGAATGCGCTGACCGGCAGCAGGTCACCCTGGTTTGCGAGCATCATCGCCGTCACGCGCTGCACGAAGTCCGGTGCCTCCTCGGACACGACGGGAGGCCGCGACCGGTCCGCCGTCACGCGCTCCGGAAGCTCTACGCGGTGCAGGTGATCGAGCGCGGCGTCCACCGCTTCGAAGTTCTGGCTCACGACGACGGAGCCCCGCTTCTCGTACGTCGCCCGGATGGCGTCTTTGATTCGCTCTACCGCCTGTTCCCGGGGAAGCACTCCCGAGATCGCGAAGAAGCAGGTCTGCATGATGGTGTTGATCCGGACTCCGAGCCCCGTCTCGCGGGCCACGCGATGAGCGTCGATCGTCCAGAGCTCGAGCTTCTTCTCGAGGATCGTGCTCTGCACGTCGTGAGGCAGTCGATCCCACACCTCGTCGGGCTCGCAGGGAGCGTTGAGAAGGAAGATCGCACCCGGCGTCGCCGTCCCGAGCACTTCGAAGCGGTCGAGGAAGTCGAACTGATGGCACGCGACGAAACTGGCGCGCTTCACCAGATACGACGACCGGATGGGAGCGGGGCCGAGCCGCAGGTGCGAGACCGTGACCGCGCCGGCCTTCTTCGAATCGTAGACGAAGTACGCCTGTACGAAGTTCGAGGTCTCCTCACCGAGGATCTTGATCGTGTTCTTGTTCGCCCCGACCGTGCCGTCGGACCCGAGGCCGTAGAAGACGGCTTCGAAGACACCCTCGCGATCGGCTGCGGATTCGGGATCGACGGCGAGCGACGTGCCCGAGACGTCATCGACGATACCGACCGTGAAGTGCCGGCGGGGCTTGGCGGCGCGCGCCTCGTCGAGCGAGGCCTTCACCATCGCGGGATCGAACTCCTTCGACGAAAGGCCGTAGCGTCCCCCGATCACCCGGGGATCCTCGGCGAGCGGCGACCATCCCTCCGCTCGCGCCTCGTGGAGAGCCGCGACGACGTCCAGCCAGAGCGGCTCACCCACCGCACCCGGTTCCTTCGTACGATCGAGGACGGTGATCGCGCGAACGGTCGCCGGCAGCGCGCCGACGAACTCACGGATGGCGAACGGCCGGTAGAGGCGGACCTTCACGAGGCCCACCTTCTCCCCCTGCGAGACGAGATGCTCGACCGTCTCGTGCGCGGTCTCGGCCCCCGACCCCATCATGACGACGACCCGCTCCGCCTCCGGATGCCCGACGTAGTCGAAGAGGTGGTACTGCCGCCCCGTGCGCCCGGCCAGCTGGTCCATCGTGGCCTGCACGATGCCGGGGCACGCCGCGTAGTACGGGTTCGACGCTTCGCGCGCCTGGAAGAAGACGTCCGGGTTCTGCGCCGTGCCGCGAATGACGGGACGGTCGGGCGTGAGCGCCCGTTCCCGGTGCACTCTCACCGCGTCGGCGTCGATCACCGCGCGCAGGTCCTCGTCGGAGAGGAGATCGATCTTCGCGATCTCGTGCGACGTACGGAAGCCGTCGAAGAAGTGAAGGAACGGGACGCGGGAGACCAGCGTCGCGGCCTGAGCGATGGCGGCGAGATCGTGCGCCTCCTGCACCGAGCCCGACGCCAGCAGCGCGAACCCCGTCTGCCGTGCGGCCATGACGTCGGAGTGATCCCCGAAGATCGAGAGTGCATGCGTCGCGACGGTCCGGGCGGCGACGTGAACGCAAAACGGCGTCAGTTCTCCCGCGATCTTGTAGAGATTCGGGATCATCAGGAGGAGACCCTGCGACGCCGTGAACGTCGTCGTCAGCGCCCCGGCCTGCAGCGCGCCGTGACACGTGCCGGCGGCGCCCCCTTCGGACTGGAGCTGAATGATGTCGGGCACGGATCCCCAGAGGTTGCGCCGGCCCTGTACCGACCAGGCGTCGGCGAGCTCGCCCATCGGCGACGCCGGGGTGATCGGGTAGATGGCGATCACTTCGTTGGTCCGGTGCGCGACGGAGGCGACGGCCTCGTTGCCGTCCACCGTCACGATGTGGCTAGCGCTCTGCACGACGTGATCCCCCCGAGTGGCTGGCGATTCGACCCAAGGTAGCCCGATCGGGAGTGGAATTCCAGACCTCCAGGTCTTGAATTTTCGCCCGCCGGAAGTCGCTGATATGAGAGGGTTTCCAGAGGCTCGTGGGAGCCAGAGGATCCCTCCCTGATGGGCCGAGCGCGGGTTAGAGGACCCGGTCGCCCGCCTCGACTCCGTAGTGCTCGAAGCACTCGGACTCCCGGCCTCGGATCACC
>JALGZO010000632.1 GCA_025774865.1 bacterium
CGCGGACGAGGCTCGCCGCCGGGAGCTCGGCGCGATCGTCGCCGAGCTGGACGCCGAGCTCGCGCGCGCGGACGAGCCGGAAGCGGTCGATCTCGAGGCGCTCGCCGAGTACGCCGGAAGCTATGAGCAGCGGACGATCTTCCTCGAAGACGACGGATTGTGGCTGCAGCGCGCCGGCGGCCCGAAGCTCCAGCTGGCCGCCGGGGACGGTCCGGACTCCTGGACCTTGAAGCGCTTGCCGCAGGCGAAGCTCGAGTTCGTGCGGGGAGACGACGGGAAGATCCGGGAGCTGCGGGTCCTGGGTATGCAAGGGACCTGGGAAGTGTCGATGCGGGAGTAGGCCGATCACGGCCCTCTTCGGTCAGTCAGAGCTTCGACTCGTATCGTCGAACGAGGCGGGTTGTCTTCAGGAGCGACTGACCTCTCTTCGTTGACCAGAAGCGGGCTGCCGACGCAGATGTTCGTCCGTCGCCCGCTACTCTGTCCCGCTATCCCTTCTTCTTCACGACGGCCGCGAGGATCAGGCCGATCGGACCCAATAGGGCGCAGAGCAGAAACCACCCGCATCCCGAGCGCCCCTTCGTCGTGGCGATCCACGCGCCCAGGATACCGGACACGACCCACAGGGGGATCCCCAGAATCACCTCCATGCCGCCACTCTCCACTCCGGCTGAGAGCACACGTTACACCATCGAGGCCCTTCGGGGGGTGGCGTCTCACGCCCGCGCCCGCCTCGACGAGACGCCGCGACCGATCGAGCTGCCCGCCGATCTCGACCGACACCTCCGAGACGCGGAGGCTCCCTGCCCCGACATCGTCGCCGGCGCGGAGAAGAGGATCGTCTGGGCGGCGCCGTCACGCGCGCGAACCCGCATCGCCATCGTCTACCTGCACGGCTTCTCGGCGACGCACCGCGACACCGCTCCTCTCGCCGAGAAGCTCGCGGCGCGACTCGGCGCTAACCTCTACCTCGCGCGGCTGGCGGGCCACGGTCGCGGCTCCCGACCCCTGGGTGACGCGACGGGCGAGGACTGGCTGCACGACGCGCGCGAAGCCCGGGAGATCGGAAGCCGTCTCGGCGAGCGCGTGATCGCCATGGGTCATTCCACCGGCGCGTCGCTCGCGGTGTGGCTCGCCGCGCGGGTGCCGGGCGACGAGCTGTCGGCGCTCGTCCTCCTCTCGCCGAACTTCGGTCCCGCGGATCCGGCGTCGCGCATGCTGCTGTGGCCGTGGGGCGGAGTGATCGCCGAGATCGTCGAAGGACGAACGCGCCAGTGGGAGCCGGCGAACGAACTCCAGGAACGCTACTTCACGACGCGCTACCCCACGCGGGCATTGCTACCGATGATGGCGCTGGTGCACGCGGCGCGATCGCTACCGCTCGAGGAGCTCACGGTACCGACGTTCATGGCGTACTGCCCGGACGACGAAGTCGTCGACGGCGGCGCGAGCGAGCGCGCGTTCCGGCGATTCGGCGGTCCGAAGGAGCTCGTGCCCGTACCGGCGCCGGGCGACCCCGAACGGCACGTGCTCGCCGGCGACATCCTCTCGCCCGCGATGACCGAGGAACTTCTGGAAAGCATCTCGGAGTTCCTGGAAGAGTCGATTCCGGCGGTCCTTGAGCCGACCCTGGCGGAGCAGTAGAGTCGAGGATCGTCCTGACCGGGAGCGAATCATGAGAGCGCTGGCGCCGATCATCCTCGCAGGGCTCCCGCTCGACACCGAGTAAGGTGGCGGAATTCCGCTTCTACGAGGAGCTCAACGATTTCCTCGCCCTGCCGCGGCGCAAGCGGACGTTCACGTGGAGCTGTCCCCAGGACGCGACGGTCAAGCACGCGATCGAAGCTCTCGGCGTGCCTCATACCGAAGTGGACTTGATTCTCGTCAACGGCGAATCCGTGGGCTTTTCCCGCCTGGTTCAGCGAAACGATCGAATCAGCGTCTATCCTCAGTTCGAGTCGTTCGACATCACTCCGCTGGTCCGCTTGCGCTCCCGACCTCTGCGGAACGTGCGATTCATCACCGACGCCCACCTCGGCGGACTCGCCAAGTACCTTCGGATGCTGGGATTCGACACGCTCACCAGAGATGACCGTACGGCCGGCGAGGTCATTCGCGTCGCGACCTCCGAAAGGAGAATCCTGCTGACCCGAAGTCGAAGTCTGCTCATGCACCGGACGGTCACTCACGGGTTCTTCGTTCATGAGCAGCGGCCGCTCTTGCAGTGCGAAGAGGTCGTGTCCCGCCTTCAACTTCAAGCCCGGTGTCGCCCCTTCAGCCGCTGCTTACGGTGCAATGTTCGTCTCGAGGAACTCGACCGGCAGGCCGCCGCTTCCCGGCTCGATCCGCCGACCCTGAAGCACTTCGAGGAATTCAGGTACTGCTCCAGCTGCCACCGCGTGTACTGGGAGGGTTCCCATTACCGTCGGATGGCCGAGCTCGTGGAACGGCTCAGTCGCCAGCACCGAGCGCCCGATCCAGGTTGAAGGCGGCGCTGATCAGACTGATGTGCGTGAACGCCTGCGGGAAGTTGCCGAGCGCCTCACCCTGCGGCCCCGTCTCCTCGGCGTAGAGACCCAGGTGATTCGCGTAGCCCAGCATCTCCTCGAACATGAGCCGGGCGGCGCGGAGTCTCCCGGGATCACGTCGGCCGGCGCGGGCGAGCGCCTCCACCAGCCAGAACGTGCACATGTTGAACGAGCCTTCTTCGCCCGCGAGACCGTCCTCCGTCTCGTCGACGTTGTAACGGAACACGAGGTTGTTCTCCACCAGGCCACCTTCGGACGGCGGCTTCAGTGTGTCATCCATGGTGCTCAACATCCGTGGATCGTTCGGCGAGAGGAAGAAGACGAGCGGCATGATGAGGTTCGAAGCGTCCAGCGATTCGCTGGCGTAATGCTGGACGAAGGCGTCTCGCTTCTCGCTCCAGCCCTTCTCGAAGATCTGCTCGTAGATCCGATCCCTCACTTTCAGCCAGCGCGACCGGTCCGCCGGTAGCGACCGCTTGTCCGCCAGCCGGATCGCTCGGTCCAGCGCGACCCAGCACATCAGCTTCGAGTAGACGAAGTGCTGTTTCGGGCCGCGCACTTCCCAGATCCCTTCGTCTTTCTTGTTCCAGTGGTCGCAGACCCAGTCGATCATCCGACGCACCCGGATCCAACCGTCGTGGGCGATCGGGGCTCCGTACTTGTCGAAGAGGTAGACCGCGTCCATCAACTCACCGTAGATGTCGAGCTGGAGCTGGTTGTACGCGCCGTTGCCGATCCGTACCGGGCGCGATCCCCGATAGCCCTCGAGATGGTCCAGTGTCTCTTCGACCAGCTCGTGCCGCCCGTCGATTCCGTACATGATCTGCAGCGAGCCGTCGCGTTCCGGCTCCTGGATGCGCTGGCGCAGGAACTGGCCGAAGTGAGCCGCTTCCTCGGTGAACCCGAGACGGATGAAGGCGTAGAGCGTGAAGGCCGCGTCGCGGATCCAGGTGTATCGATAGTCCCAGTTGCGGACGCCGCCGATGTTCTCCGGCAGGCTACAGGTCGGCGATGCGACGATCGCGCCGGTGGGCTCGAAGGTCATGAGCTTCAGCGCCAGCACCGAGCGGTGCACCGCCTCGCGCCAGCGGCCGGTGTAGGTGCACTGGTTCAACCAGTGTCGCCACCACTCGACCGTATCGTTGAAGAGGCCGAATTCCTCAACGGCAGAGAGGGTCGCGCCGCAGTCCGCGCCGCCCTCGATCTCGCGCAAGGCGAAGATGGCCGTCTGCCCATGCTCCAGCGCGAACTCGGCGGCCGCGCCGGTGCCCTCTGCGCGCAGATCCACGCCGGTCACGAGCGCGAGGCTCAACTCCGCGCCACGAAAGCACGCACCGTCCGGCGTCAGTTCCGTCTCGTGCTCGTCGCGTGCGTAGTTCAGCGCCGGCTTGCACTCCATCCGAAACGCCATCGTGCCGCGCACGACCTGGACCCGACGTACCAGCCAGTGGCTGCCGCGCTCTCCGTGCGGGACCCCCACCGGCATGTAATCGACGATCTGTCCGACCCCGTCCGGTGTCAGAAAGCGGGTCACCAGGACGTTCGTGTCGGGCCAGTAGTACTGCTTGTGGGTGACGTTGCCGGCGTCCTCCGGAGAGATTCTGAACCGGCCGCCTTTGTGCTCGTCGAGGATCGCCGCGAACACGCTGGGCGAGTCGAAGTGAGGGAAGCAGTACCAGTCGATCGACCCGTCGATTCCGACCAGGGCCGCGCTGTGCATGTCCCCGATGATTCCGTAATCCTCGATGGGTTTGTAGGCCGTCATGATTCGGCGCGTACCCCCGACGCCCAGGCGTCGGCCAGCCCCTCGGGCGTGACCGGATCACCCTCCCAGAGCCAGCCGCGCGTCCGCAGCGCCTCCGCAACCCGGGCGAGCGGTGCCGTCTCGTGCGCACCGTCGCCGGACCACTCGGCGCCCAGCACCTCGGCCAGGCGATCGGCCGGGCCGTCCCAGGCGATCTTCCCGCCCGCGAGCACGAGCCCGCGTTCGCACTCCCGGGCGATGAGCTCGACCTCGTGCGAGATGAGAAGAAAACCCGCGCCCCGAGAACGGAGCGCCCCGAGAACGGCGCTGAACTGTTCGATGCCCTCGGCGTCGAGGCCGGTCGTGGGCTCGTCGAAGATGACGAGGGTCGGCTCGAACGCGAGCACCCCGGCGATCGCAGCGCGGCGCGCCTCGCCGCCGGAGAGCGTCTCCGGTGCCCGCGGCCCGAACCGATCCGGATCCAGTCCGACGGTACGCAACGCCTCGCAAGCCCTCTCCACCGCCTCCGCCTCCTCGAGTCCCGCGTTCCGCGCCCCGAACGCCACGTCTTCCAGCACCGTTTCCTCGAAGAAGCTGCGCTCCGGTTCCTGAAACACGAGCGCCGCGCTCCCGTCGACCTCTCCCGCCGCCGGCTCCAGAAGCCCGGCCAGAATCGTGGCGAGCGTGGTCTTGCCGGAGCCCGACCGCCCGACGAGCCCGACCCGGTCGCCGGTTTCCAGGTCTAGATCGATCCCGGCGAGGACGTCCCTTTCTCCGGGGAGACCTTGATCCGCGACCCAGCGGACGCGACGAAGACGGGCCGCGCCGCTCATGAAACCCCCAGCGCTTCCAGGAGCGCCTCCGCTCGGTTCCACTCGTCACCGTGGGGCTCGGGGAGGTCGGCACCCCGCCGCGTCACCTCCCGACGGAGCCGGTGCAGATCCGACCAGAGGATCCCGAAGCGGTCGAGGTCAGCCGACCGGAGGAGCTCGGTCGGCGTTCCGTCGAAGACGATCCGGCCATCCCGCATCGCGATCACGCGATTCGCCGGCAAGATCTCCTCGGACCGGTGGGTGACGTGAACCACTCCCGCGCCGGTGCGCGCGTGATACCGGTGAACCTCGGTCAGAAACGTGCGGCGGCCCTCGGGGTCGAGGCGCGAGGTCGGTTCGTCCAGGAGAAGGAGATCGGGCTCGAGCAGAAGGGCCGACGTCAACGCGAGGCGCTGCTTCTCGCCGTCGGACAGGAGGTGGGGGGGGCGGCGGGCCGAGGAGGCCAGGCCGCTCCACTCGAGCGCCTCGTCCACCTGGCGGCGAATCTCGGCCGGCGCGACCCCGCGATTCTCGAGCCCGAACGCGAGG
>JALGZO010000633.1 GCA_025774865.1 bacterium
ACCGACGAGGTGAGCAAGGAGGCTATCGAAGCGGTTCTCAAGATCGGAAAAGGCGACATCGCAGCCGACCAGCGGAACCGGATCGATACCGTGCTCAAGGAGCACGGCGTGCGCATGGAGAAGACGCGGCTGCGCCCGATGGCGGTCCGCTCGGGCGGCGACCCCGAAAGTGAGCGTTCGGGAGGACGCATGTCGATCATCGAGCCGGAGGGGCGATCCGTCCCGCCGGCCGCCGCGCCGCGGCGCCCCGCATCGCCGGAACAGCCGGTGGAGGCCCCCGCCGCGGCCGCGAGGCCGTCGGCTGAAATCCATGCCGAGGACATCACGGAAGGATCGGTCCTGGTCGATCGTTACCGCGTGATCCGGAAGGTCGGCCAGGGCGGCTTCAGCTCCGTGTTCCTCGTCGAGGACGAGATGATCTCCGAGCCGGTGATCATCAAGGTGCTGAGCCCGCACCTGTCGGCGGATGAGAGCATCAACCAGCGCTTCGTCCAGGAGCTGAAGCTCACGCGGCGGATCAGCCACCCGAACGTCATCCGGATCCACGAACTGTTCGAGGTCGGCCGATCACGGGCCATCTCGATGGAGTACTTCGAGAGTGACGACCTGGGGGACGTCATCGAGAAGGAGCATCGGCTCGACTCGCGACGCGTGGTCACCCTGTGTCAGCAGGTCTGCCGGGGGCTCGACGCCGCGCACCAGACCGGCGTGATCCACCGCGACGTGAAGCCCGCCAACATCCTGGTGGGGGCCGGCGACGAGGTGAAGATCGTCGACTTCGGGCTGGCGGCGGTCACGCGCGAGGCGGAGAACCGGTTGACCCGTACCGGACATCTCGTCGGAACGCCGCACTACATGGCGCCGGAGCTCATCCGGGGGGAAGAAGCCGACGACAGGGCCGACCTCTACTCCCTCGGCGTCCTCATGTACGAGATGCTCTCGGGAGAGCCTCCGTACGACGGCGACAATCCGATGAACATCCTGTTCCGGCACCTCGACGGGGACGCCACTCCGCTCTCGCGGCTCGCACCCGACGTAGCCCCCGCCCTCGAGCAGGCTATCCGGCATGCCATGAGCCTCGACCCCGGCAATCGCCCCGCGACGGCCGCAGACTTCTTGCGGGAACTGGACGAGGTCACGTTCTGATGCCGCGTATCGACGCGTTCCTGAAGATCGGCCGGGAGCAGGGATGCTCGGACATCCACTTCACGGTGGGGCTTCCCCCACTCGTCCGTCTCGACGGCGACCTCGTGCCCCTGAAGTACCGGGAGTTGACGACCGAGGAGACCCTTTCGCTCGTCAACGAGATCATCACCTCGGCGCAGAAGAAGGACTTCGACCAAGCGGGCTCCGTCGACCTCTCGTACCACTCGGAGGAAGTGGGTCGATTCCGGGTCAACCTGTGCAAGCACGCGCGCGGCGTCGCCGCAATCTGCCGCGTCGTCCCCGAGGAACCGCCCCGGCTGGCGGATCTCGGGCTCCCTCCCATCGTGCGCCAGTTCACCCGCCTCAACTCCGGACTCGTGCTCGTGACCGGATCGTCGGGCACCGGAAAGTCGACGACGCTCGCGGCCATGGTGGACGACATCAACCGCAGCCGGAACCTCAACGTCATCACGCTGGAGGATCCCATCGAGTTCGTCTACCTGAGTGAGACGTCTCTCGTCGTGCAGCGTGAGGTCGGAACGCACGTCCATTCGTTCCGCGACGGTCTCCGAGCCGCGCTCCGCCAGGACCCGGACGTCATCCTCGTCGGCGAGCTGCGCGATCAGGAGACGATCTCCCTCGCGATCGAGGCCTCGGAGACCGGTCATCTCGTCTTCGGGACACTGCACACCCGGGGGGCCGCTCAGGCAATCGACCGCATCGTCGACTCCTTCCCGGCCGAGGGTCAGGCGCAGGTCCGCACGACTCTCGCCGACAACCTGAAGGCGGTTCTCGCCCAGGAGCTCGTCCGGACGACGGACGGTCGCGGCCGCCGCGCCGTCGCCGAGGTGCTCGTGGTAACCCCGGCGATCGCTCAGCTCATCCGCGAGAACCGATCCTTCCAGATCCCGAGCACCATGGCGACCGGCCGCCGCCTCGGGATGCAGCTCATGGACCAGGCGCTGCTCGATCTCGTCTCCGCCGGCTCGATCGACCCCGACGAAGCGTTCTTGAAAGCACTCGACAAGCGGGAGTTCATTCCCCACGTGACTCGCATGGAGCTGATCGACATGGTCGGCGCGCCGGCGCCCGCGGGAGAGGCGTCATGAGCCGCATCAACACGTTCCTGGAGCTCGTGGTTCGCCAGGGGGGATCGGACCTCCACGTGGTCTCGGGCCTCACGCCGCGGGCGCGGATTCTCGGAACGCTCGAGCCCATCCGGTTCCGGGAGCTTTCGTCGGAGGAGATCCAGAGGATCCTCTCCGAGTTCATGACCGAGGACCAGCGCCGGAAGTACTCCGAGGACAAGCACGTCGACTTCTGCTACATCGTTGACGGACTCGGGCGGTTCCGGGTCAACGTCTACCGGCACATGCGGGGAATCGCTGCTGCGTTTCGCGTGATCCCGACGCAAGTTCCCACGATCCAGGATCTCGGCCTGCCCCCAGTCCTTGCGAATTCCGTCTCGACCCGACACGGACTCACCCTCGTGACCGGCCCGACCGGCTCCGGCAAGTCCACGACGCTCGCCGCCATGGTGGATCACATCAACGCGACGCAGAAGGGGCACATCATCACGATCGAGGATCCGATCGAGTTCATCCACGAGTACCAGAGCTCCGTGATCACGCAGCGCGAGGTCGGCGCTCACGCGGAGAGCTTCGCGGAAGCGCTCAAGCACGCGCTGCGCGAGGACCCCGACGTCGTGCTGGTGGGCGAGATGCGTGACCTCGAGACGATCCAGCTGGCCCTCACGGCGGCGGAGACCGGCGTGATGGTCCTGGGCACGTTGCACACGAACGGGGCGGTGCGATCGATCGAGCGCCTGATCAGCGTGTTCCCGGCCCGAGTCCAGGAACAGGTGCGCTCCGTTCTCGCCGAGTCCCTCCGTATCGTCGTCTCGCAGCAGCTCGTCCGCAAGGCGGACGGCTCGGGGCGGATCGCCGTACCCGAGATCCTCATCAACAACCAATCGTGCGCTTCCATGATCCGGAGCGGGAAGACGCACCAGTTGCCGTCGGTGATCCAGGCGGGGGCGCGTGTCGGCATGCAGAGCCTCGACGCCCAGCTGGAAGAGCTCGTTCGCAAGGAAGTGATCGGGGGCGAGGAGGCGTACGAGCGCGCCATCGACAAGACGAAGTTCGAGCGTTACCTGGTCGAGGAGGCCGCGGTTTAGGCGAACCGCGGTCCGCTAGCCCACGCCGCCGCCCACCTGCGCCCGGATCCGCTGAAAGCGAGGCTCGGATCTCAGATTGTCGACCAGCGGCTCGACACCGAGGTACAGAACCGCCTCGGATCGCTCCTCGTAGGCCTTCTCGAGCCAGTCCAGGGCTCTCTCCCGGTCCTTGAGACCGGCGTAGACCGCGGCCGTGTAGAACGCCGGCACGTACCTCTGCGTCGCCAGATCGGCCAGTTGCTCGACGATCGCCAGAGCCCCGGCCGAGTCGCCGCTCGCTCCGTAACAGCCTCCGATTCCCGCGATGAAGGCAGGGCTCTCCCGCGACACCGCCCGTCCCTTCTCGAAGGTAGCCAGCGCTTGGGTGAACCTGCCCTCTTGCAGATGGACCATCCCGTAGACGAGAAGCGCGGGCAGCGACATGGGGTCGAGCTCCAGCGCTCGCCGAAAGTACCGTGCGGCCTCGTCATGGTCGCGCTTGTAGTAGAACAGACGCCCGAGAGAAGCGTGGATGAGCGGCGAGAGCGGATCGATCTCCAGCGCGACGCTCTGGGCGGCGATCGCCTCGTCGAGTCGGCCCCGGGTCGCGAGATAGAAACCGTACCACTGGTGCGCGGTCGCGTAGCCGGGATTGAGCTCGATGGCCTTCCGGAAGCCCTCCTCCGCCTCTCCCCAGTTCCAGTCGATGTTGTGTCGGATGTGGGCCATCGCCGTCTGAGCTTCCGCCGAATCCTCGTCGATCTCCAAGGCGGCCTGCGCCGCGGCGCGGGCGAGCTTGACCGCCTCTGTCGGTCGCATCACGTCGAACCCGATGGATCCCAGCAGCAAGAAGCAGTTCGCCAGCTCCGCATGGGCCGAGGCGAAGGCCGGATCCTCCCGGGCGGCGAGCTCGAAGTGCTCGATCCCCGAAGCGAGCCCGTCCGGGGTTCTTCGACCCATGAAATGTCGTCCCTTGAGATAGGCCTCGTAGGCGCGCGGATTCACCGGGACCGCCCTTCCCAAGCGGTTCTGCTCCCCGGGGGTCAGCACCGCGCGCACCTGGTGGGCAACGGTCTTCGCCACATCGCCCTGCAACTTCAGAATGTCGACGAGATCATGCTCGTACTTGGCGGCCCAGATGGTCCTCTCCTCGCGGGCGTCGACCAGCTGCAAAGTGATCCGGACCTTCTCCCCCGAACGAAGCACGGCTCCGCCAACCACACCATCCACCCCCAACTCCTCCGCTATCTCGGGAAGCAGCTTCCTCGTTCCCTGGTAGTGCATCGCCGATGTTCGAGAGATCACGCGCAGCGATCTGATCTGGGCAAGATCCATGATCAACAGGTCGGTCATCCCGTCGGCGAAGTACTGCTGCTCCGGCTCCGACAAGTTCTCGAGCGGTAGGACCACGATGGATCGAATGGGCTCGAGGGCCGGTGGCGGCCTCAGGAATTCCTGCCATAGATGCTTGATGTCCGGCGCGAAGACCGCCAGAAGGCCGACCGCGGCCGCGATCACCGCCACCGCGGTCTTCCGTCGGCGTGAGCCGAGAAACGGCGCATCTCGCGACGCGGCCGTCGATCGACGTTCGTCGATCCGCCGAAGGGCGGCTTCCAGCTCCTTGGCGGACTGAAATCTCCGACCCGGACTCTTTGCCAGGCACTTGAGGATGACCCGCTCGAGATCCGAAGGGACATCGGGGTTCAATGCGCCAGGCCGCTCTGGTGTGCCA
>JALGZO010000634.1 GCA_025774865.1 bacterium
GAGCGGGCCGCAGGAATTCTGGATTGCATCGCGCGCGACGGGGGCACGGATGCGGTGCTCCGGCTCATCGCCGCCGCGTCGTCGGGAGTGGCGGGGATCGGCGCCACCTCGATCTGGGCGCTCCGCGCCGATGACGAGGCCTACGTCGAGGTTGCGAGAGCGAACGGAGGCGCGCCGGCCGACGAGCCGAGGGAGCCCCGGTTGCCGGTGGAGGCGAGGTGCGCGCGGACGCTCCACGATTGGGCGTCGGGGCTGCCGCGCTGGAAGACGTGCTCGTGGATTCCGTCCGCCACGATCGAACGCCTTCGACCGGATCCCGGCGACAGAGTCCTGGTCATGCTCGAAGGTCGCGAGGGCCAGCTCCCTCTCGGCTTCGTGCTCGCGGAAGTGAACGCCCGCCCGCCCGAGGGGCCACACGTCGAGGATCTCCAACGCTGGGCCGCTCTCGGGCGCCTCGCGCTCGAGAACCGTTCGGACGACAACCGGAGCCTGCGAGATCTCGAGCGGCTTCGTGAGGAGCAAGAACGGCTCGCGGAGCTTCACCGAATGAAGTCACAGTTCATCGCGGCCGTGTCGCATGAGCTCCGGACGCCACTGACGTCGATCACCGCATACGCGGAGACGCTCCGCTCGCGAAACATCACGATCGAAGATGAGCTCCGGGGCAGATTCCTCCGAGTCATTCACGAAGAGAGCCGGCGCCTGACTCGAATCGTCGACGGGATTCTGGATCTCGCGACGATGGAAGCCGGCCGGGTCCGCCTGTCGTGCCGCACGATCGACCTGAGGGAAGTGATCGAGGGTGCTCTCGACGTGATTCGCCCGATCGCGAAAGAGAAGAACGTCTCGGTGACGAGTCCACCGCTGGAATCCATTCAGGTGCACGCGGATCCCGATCTGTTGAAACAGCTGACGGTCAACCTGCTCGACAACGCGGTGAGACTGAGCCCCAAGGGCGGTTCGGTGGGTCTGGAGCTGGAGGGCGAAGATACCACCGTACGCTTCGCCGTCCGCGACGACGGCCCCGGCATACCCGCCGACAAACTCGACACGATCTTCGACCGTTTCTATCGGATGGACAGCCCGGGTGCCCGTCGCCCCGCCGGCTCCGGATTGGGGCTCGCCATCTGCAAGAGCATCGTGGCGTGGCACGACGGTCGCATCTGGGCCGAGAGCGAAGACGGGCGGGGCGCGCGCTTCGTGGTGTCTCTGCCGAAGATCCGGGCGACGAGCCGCTCCCGCGCGCAGAAACCGATCCTCAAGGAGCACGAGCCGCAGGGCCATCGGATTCCCGAGCTCCTGGTCGAGATGATCTCGGAAGTGATGTCCGCACGGACTGTCTCGCTCATGCTTCTGGATGAAACCGGAGGCGAGCTCTTCATCCAGGCCGCGATGGGTTTGCCGGACGAGGCGATCCGCGACGCGCGGGTCGCCGTCGGCGATCGGATCGCGGGGCGGGTGGCGAAATCGGGAGCGACGTTGTTCATCCCGGACCTCGACGCCGACGATCGATTCGACCCTGGCCCTTCCGACCGCTACGACACTCGGTCACTGATCTCGGTGCCGGTGCGGCTGAACGAGGACACGATCGGGGTCATCAACGTCACGAACAAGACATCGGCCCGTTCGTTCAATGAGCATGATCGGCGGTTGTTGGACATGGTGTCGCAACGAGTGGCGCTCGTTCTCGGGAAGCTCCGCGAGTCGGGAGGCTCTCAGAAGCAGCTGGATCAAATGGAAAGTGCGATCCGCGGCGTCATCGATGTGCGGCGCCACTACTACTCGAACCGCGAGGAGTACTCGAGAATCATCCGCGACGTTTGTCGCGCACTCGAGATCGACGAAGAACATGCGGCCCACATTCACTACGCGTCGATCTTGCGCGACGTCGGCATGACGCTGCTGCCGGAGGGCGTCTACAAGAAGCCCACCGAGCTCTCGGACGAGGATCGCGAGAAGATCCGGCGGCATCCGGAGGAAGGGGCGAAAGTCCTTCGTCCGATCGAGTTTCTGACCGACGTATTCGACATCATTCTCTCTCATCACGAGGAACCGGACGGCACGGGATATCCGCGCGGCGTCAAGGGAAACGGAATCCCGATCGGGGCCAGGATCCTCGCGGTCGTCGACGCGTATCACTCGATGCGGTCCGATCGACCCTATCGGGAACCGGTCAGTCCGCGCGAGGCGATCGACGAAATACGGAGGAACGCCGGCGAGCAATTCGACGAGCGGGTGGTCGATGCGCTCGTCGAGGTGCTGGGCGAGAACGAATCGATGGAGCCGAAGAGAGGCACGGAAGACCCGGAGAGCGCGAACGGAGCCCGCGAGATCGATCGCTCCGAAGAGGAAGGCCACTTGAAGCACGAGGGGATGGTATGAGCAAGGGGAAGATCCTCGTCGTCGACGACGAGAACTACATTCTGCACATTCTGGACTTCAGTCTCGGGGCGGAAGGCTACGAGGTGATCACGGCGGAGGATGGTGAGGAAGCCGTTCGCAAGACGAGGGAAGAGCGACCCGATCTGGTCGTTCTCGACGTCATGATGCCGAAGATGGACGGTTTCGAGGCTTGCAAGACCATCAAGCAGGACGCCGAGCTCAGCGGCACTCCGGTGATTCTGCTGTCGGCGAAGGCCCGCGACATCGATCAGAAGCAGGGCTACGAGGCTGGAGCCGACGACTACATCACGAAGCCGTTCAGCCCCGGCCGGCTCGTAGACCGTGTCCACGGATTGCTGAAGACGAACGCCTCCGGATAGTCTCGGTGCGTTTCGCTCGGTAAGGCCGCGGCCCGCGCCGGTCGCGGCGATCGTTGGTACCGTTTTCGTTTGCCCGCCTCATCCGGCGCACACAGAATCAACCCATGCCACGAGCTGACGCGATCGGCCGGAGTGTCCTGCGCCGAGAGGGTGTCGGGAAGCTGACGGGCGACGCGGTATACGTCGACGACCTGCCGGCCGCCGGCGTGTGGTTCGGTGGGACCGTTCGATCGACCGAACCTCACGCGCGGATCCTCGATATCAAGCGGGACCCCTCCTTTCCCTGGGGCGACGTCGCCGTGGTCACGGCGGCGGATATTCCGGGTGAGAACGTCGTCTCGTTGATCGAAGACGACCAGCCGGCACTCGCCGGAGCGACGATCCGACACGCGGAAGAAGCGGTCGCGCTCGTGGCGGGACCGGACCGTGAGCTCGTGGAGCGGGCGGTGCGGGCGATCGTGGTCGAGACGGAGGCGCGCCCCGCCATCCTCGACATCGACGACGCGCTCTCCTCCGAGATCGTCCTCCGCGAACCGGACAACGTCTTCAAGCGGATCGACATCGGGAAGGGAGACGCCGCCGCGGCGCTCCAGGCGGCGGACATCGTCGTGGAGGGCGAGTACACGTTCGGGTCGCAAGAGCATGTCTACATCGAGCCGCAGGGGATGCAGGCGGAGTGGACCGATGACGGCGTCGTCATTCGTGGCTCGCTGCAGTGCCCCTATTACGTGGTGAAGGGAATCGCTCGCCTGCTGCAGGTCGAGCCCGGCGAGGTCCGCGTCGTGCAGCACGCGACGGGCGGCGGATTCGGCGGCAAGGAAGAGTATCCGTCGATGATCGCGGCGCACGCGGCGCTGCTCGCGCGGAAGGTGGGGCGGCCGGTGCGGATCGTCTACGACCGGGTCGAGGACATGCGGG
Source organism: bacterium (assembly GCA_025774865.1). Taxonomy (GTDB): domain Bacteria; phylum ARS69; class ARS69; order ARS69; family ARS69; genus JALGZO01. Next base: position 3,681 of record JALGZO010000634.1, read on the forward strand.
CCACGACAAAGCGCCATCCGGGGCGCGTACGTCATCGGACCGGATTGACGGAGGACGGACGGATCGTCGCGCAGGACGTGGACATCGTCTTCGACGGTGGCGCGTATTGCACGCTGAGCCCCGTGGTGCTGTCGCGCGGCGCGATCCACGCGGCCGGTCCGTACGACGTGGAGAACGTCCGGGTTCTGGCGCGGACGGTCGCGACGAACTTGCCGCCCTTCGGCGCGTTTCGTGGCTTCGGCGCGCCACAGACCGTGTTCGCCCTGGAGGCGCACCTGGACGAGTGCGCGAGCCGGGTCGGAATGGAACCGTTGGAGCTGCGGCGGAAGAACGCGCTTCGCAAGAACGGCGTGCTCGCAGTCGGCCAGAACATGGGGGACGACGTCTCGGTCGTCGAGGTGCTGGATCGTGCGGTCGAGGAGTCGCGGTATCGAGAGCGTCGCGCGGAATTCGAGATGTGGAACGCGGAGGCGGAGCGTGCGGCGCCCGACGCGCCGCCCACGTTCCGGCGGCGCGGCATCGGGCTCGCGCTGTTCCACCACGGTGCGGGCTTCACTGGGAGCGGCGAGGTGGTTCTCGCCTCGGAGGCCGGGCTTCGGGGCAATCCCGACGGCACCGTGACGGTGCTGTCGGCCCAGACCGAGATGGGCCAGGGCACGCGGACGATTCTCGCGCAGACGGCGGCGGAAGGTCTCGGCGTCGATCCGGAGATGGTCATGACGGAGGACCCCGATACCGCCGTGATGCCGAACTCCGGTCCGACGGTCGCGTCGCGCACCAGCATGGTGATCGGCGGCCTCCTGATCCGAGCGGGAAGGAAGCTCCGCGAGAAGGTCGAGGCGGCCGCGGGCCGCGCGCTGGCCGACGAGGCCGGGTTTCGCGAAGAAGTCGCGAAACAGGCGGCCACGGGGACGTTGGAAGTGCGCGTGAAGTTCGAGCCGGTTCCCGGTGTCGAGTGGGACGACGAGCAATACCGTGGCGACGCTTACGCGACGTACGCATGGGCGTGCTACGTGACCGCGCTCGAAGTGGACACGCTCACCGGAGAGGTCGAGGTCATCGACGTGACGGCGGTCCAGGAGGTCGGTCGCGTGCTGAATCCGGTGCTCGCCGCCGGCCAGATCGAGGGCGGTGTCGCGCAGGGACTCGGCTGGGCCCTCCTCGAGGACGTGGTCTGGGAAGGCGGCCGCATGAAGAACCCCACGATGACCGACTACACCGTCCCGACGGCTATGGACACGCCGCCGATCCGGACCATCTTCCTCGAGCATCCCCACGCGCGGGCTCCGCACGGCGCGAAGGGGATCGGCGAGCTGCCGATGGACGGACCCGCTCCCGCCGTCGTCAACGC
>JALGZO010000635.1 GCA_025774865.1 bacterium
GCCACTGCCCTTGGCGATCAACTCCGGGATCGCCTTCCACGTGTTCCTCACCGGGATGTTCACGTACTTGTGGGCCGCGCGGCGAGGGCTCCATCCGGCGGCGTGCTTCTTCGCCGGCGCGACCCTCATGCTGAGCGCGCCGCACCTCATGCACATCCGGGCGGGTCACCTTTCGAATCTCTGCGCGATGCCGTGGGTGCCGGCGACGTTCTTGGCGGTCGACGGGATGTGCGATCGGCGAGGAACCGGATGGACCCTGTTCGGAATCGCAGCGCTCGCCTGCCTGCTCCTCGCCGGCCATCCTCAGTACGCCCTCTACACGGCGCTTGCGGTGGCCGTTTACGTGGCGCTTCGGGCCCGGAAGATCGAGGGGCGCGGAGCCGTGTTCGCCCGGCTCGTGGTCGTCGGGGTCGGGGCCGGTCTCGTCGCGGCGGTCCAGCTCTGGACGACGGCGCGGGAAGCCGCGTACACGCTTCGCGCAGGCGGTGTGCCGTGGGAGTTCGCCTCGATGTTCTCATTTCCTCCGGAGAACCTGTCGACTCTGATCGCGCCGGGCTTTTTCGGGGCGGCCGGCGACGCGTACTGGGGTCGGGCGCACCTCTGGGAGGTGCACGCCTTCTTCGGGGTGACCGGACTCGTCCTCGCCGTTCGCGGTGCGCTCGACCCGGATCGCGAGCGACTGCGCTTCTCAGGAACCATGGTCGTCGTCCTCCTGCTCCTCGCGTTGGGCGCGAACACGCCTCTCTACCGTGGACTCTACGAGCTCGTGCCCGGCTTCGACCGGTTTCGGTCCGCGTCGCGGCTGGGTTACTTCGCCGCCATGTTCGCCGCGATGCTTGCCGGCATCGGCGCCCACCGCCTGTGCGCGGGCGGGAAACCGGGGTGGCGCGGCATCGCCGCCGTGGCGGCGGGGGCGTTGATCGTGGCGGGCGCCGCCCTGGGTGTCGCCGCGACGGAGAGCGCCACTTTCGGCGGGTGGATGAAGGACGTGCGGGCGGCCGGGGCGCAGGTTCTTGGACCCCGCGGCTTACGACGATCCCGAGTTCGTGAGTGCCGCTCGCGACCGGGCGGCGCGTGCCCTGGGCTACGGCGCCGGAACGCTCGCGGTGATCGCAGGGTTTCTCACGGCGGCGCGAGCGTGGAGGGTGACGACAGTCGGGCTCGGTCTCATCGGACTCGTGGAGCTTCTGGGGTTCGCGTGGTCGCTTCGGGTGACGTGCGATCCCGAGCTTCCCCTCTTCGAAGCTCTCCGGAGTCGGGTGGTGCCGACACTCGGATCGGATCGCGTCTTCAACACCCTGGCGCTGAACAGTGCGATGACGACGGGAGCCGCCGACATCTGGGGATACGAACCGGCCAAGTTGCGGCGGTACGCGGAGCTCGTGACGTTCACGCAGGGCGGCGATCCCGACTCGGCATCCCGAATCGTGGACTTCCAGTCGGTCTCGCCCCTTTACGCGATGCTCCGACTTCGTGCGGCGATCGTGCAGAGTGGGGGGCGGGCGCAGGTCGTGCCGGTGCAGGCGAAGCCATTGCCGCGCTGGAGGTTCTATGATCGATTCCGGGTCGAGGACGACCGCGACGCGGTCCTCGCCGCAATCTCCTCGCCCGATTTCGATCTCGCGAGCGAAGTCGTTCTCGAGACCACGCCCGATCCGCCGCCCGCTCCCGGCGAGTCGGGCGGAACGGTTCGTGTGACCGACGAGTCGACGGATCGGGTGGATTTCGAAGTCACGGTGGATCGCCCGTCACTGCTTCTCATGACGGATGCGTACCATCCGTTCTGGCGAGCGGAGGGGCGGCCGGGCAGCGTGTCGTCGCAGTACGAGATTCTCCCGGCGAACTGGGTGTTGCGCGCGATTCCGCTGCCCGCCGGCGAGCACCGGATTCGCCTCGAGTACCGCGTGCCAGGATTCCGGATCGCCGCCGTGGTATCCATGATCGCGGCCTTCGCCTGGTTGGCGGGGCTTCTCGGATGGGCCGTCCGACGCCGCGCGGAGGTCGTATGAAGACGGACGAGATGTCGAGAGTCGTGCGTGCGCCGTGGATCGGTGCGGTTGCCATCGGGCTGCTCGCGCTCGCCGCCCACGCGCCGGCCCTGCGCGCGGGGTTTCTCTGGGACGACGAGTTCTGGCTGTGGAAGAGCCCGCTCACCGTCGCCGACAACGGCATTCTGCGGGCGTGGTTCTCCGCTGACCGCTGGGATTTCTATCCGGTGACGTCGAGCGCGTTCTGGATTCTGTGGCGGGCCTGCGGAGAGAACGCCGCGGGCTACCATGCGCTCAACGTCCTGCTGCACGGGGCCGGGGCCGTACTCGTGTGGCGTGTGCTCGCGGGGCTCGCGGTTCCCGGGGCGTGGGTGGCTGCGGCACTGTTCGCGGTGCACCCGGTGACGGTCGGAACCGTCGCGTGGATCACGCAGCTGAAGAACGTCTTGTCTCTCATCTTCTACGCGGCCGCGCTGCTCGCCTGGTTGCGGTTCGACGAGACCGACGAGGGCGCTGCCGCGGATCGTCGTCGCTGGTACGGCGTCACCCTCGGCGTGACCATTGCCGCGCTTCTCAGCAAGGCCTCGGTCGTCCTGCTCCCGGTCGTGATGCTCGCGATGGTCTGGTGGCGCCGGGGACGCGTCACCCGCTCCCACGTCCTCGCGACGCTCCCGATCTTCGCGCTCGCGGCCGCCCAGTCGGCGGTGACGATCTGGTTCCAGACGAACCGGGTCATCGGCGGCGCCGAGGTCGCCACCGACGGGATCGCGGTTCGGCTGGCGGCGGCGGGCCGCGCGGTCTGGTTCTACGCGGCGAAAGCGCTGGCACCGGTCGACCTCGCGATCATCTACCCGCGGTTCACTCCGGATCCTTCGTCGGTTCTCGTCTGGCTGCCGTGGCTCGCGCTCGTGGCCGTCTTCGCCGTCGCCCTGGCGACGCGCCGTGGGCCCGGGCGTCCGGTGCTCTTCGGGCTCGGGGTGTACGTGATCACGCTGCTGCCGGTGCTGGGCTTCTTCGACATGTACTACGCGCGGTACTCGCGGGTGGCCGACCACTGGCAGTACCTCGCGCTTCCCGCTCTGCTCGCGTTGATCGTCGGGGGTGCGACCGTGGGGCTCCGCCGGGTCGGCTCCCGGGCGGTGGCGGTCCCGGTCTTGATCGGGGCCGTGGCGATCGTAGCCGCCGGCGCGCTCGCGTTTCGACAGGCGACGGCCTATCGGGATCCCGGCACGCTCTGGCGGACCGTAGTCGAGCGGAACCCCGACGCCTGGGTGGCGTGGAACGGCCTCGGCACGTGGCTCGGCGCGACCGGCGACCATGAGACCGCGACGAAGCACTTCGAGCGCGCAATCGAGCTCCGCCCCGACTACCCGCTGGCTCTCCGAAACCTCGGAATCGCGAGTGAGAGCCGCGGCGACCCGGTCCGCGCCGAGGAGAGCTACCGGCGCGCCATCGCCGTCCGGGCCGACTACGCGGACGCGCGAGCGGATCTGGGCCGCCTCCTGGCGCACCGGGGCGACGAGGAAGCGGCGACGAGCGAGCTGCGGGAGGTCGTTCGGCTCGTGCCCGACCATCTGGATGCGCGTTACTTGCTCGCCAAGCTCCGGGTTCGCGCGGCGGATCTCCCCGGCGCGGCGGAACAGCTCCGGGAGATCGTCGCGCGGCGCCCGGATTTCCAGGACGCCGCGGCCGTCTTGAACGCGGTAAATGCGAAACTCGCGGCGGAGAACGCTGCCGCCGACGCGCCACCGACCCCCGCACCGGGGAGCAACCGGGTGAAGTGATTTGGCGGTGGAAGGCCCCAAGGCATTGAAATCATGACGATTCAGGTGTCGGAGAAACGGTGATGGGCTCGTCACGACCCGGGCTCGGGCCGCGTCGCGGCGCGCCGGCGGTTCGGGGCGCGCAACGCTGGCGGCGCGGGGCTTCCATTGCTAAGGTAGGGCCGATTTCGCCGTCGCACCTTGACCGAAGAGGACTCGCCGCTACCCATGATCGCCCGTCCCTCGTTTCGAGCGCTTCGCTCCGGGTGGGTCTCCGCTCTCGCCCTCGGTCTCGGCCTGGGGCTTCCGTTGGCGGGCATCGCCGCCGAGCCGCCCGACGAAGTGCCGGGTCTGAGTGAGGAGTCGCTCCGCAAGTTCCGGCGTCTCTACGATCCCGACATTCCGGTAGCGTTCCGGGCCGACGAGACCGCCGGCGTCGCGAGGTCGGGCGCCCGCGGCGCACTCGCACCGAACGAGAGTCGCGGGGGCAATTGGTGGAGCGGTTTCGCGGCGCATCCCGCCGGCCAGGGCCTCCAAAGCTCCGTGAACGTGATGGCCGAATACGGCGGAAGCCTGGTCGTGGCGGGCGATTTCCGAAGGGCCGGAGGGGACATCGCTCACCGCGTGGCGATGTGGGACGGAGCCTCGTGGACGCCGCTCGGCCTGGGTATGAATTTTCGTGTCTTCGCGCTCGAGGAGCACGGCGGCAAGCTGATCGCGGGCGGCGCGTTCACGCTCGCGGACCTGTCGACCGCGAACTTCGTCGCGGCCTGGGACGGAAACTCCTGGGAGCCGCTCGGCCACGGGCCGGGGGGACCGGTCTACGCACTGCAAGAGTACGAAGGCGTCCTCTACGCCGGCGGAGACTTCCAGAGCTTCCTCGCGACCTGGGACGGCACGGCCTGGATTCCCGACTCCACCCCGCCGAACGGAATCGTCGCTACGTTGGCGGTGGCGGACAGCTTGAATTACGGTTCCACCCTGCTCGCCGGGGGAGTGATGGTGCGATGGGGCAATCAGGGCGATAACAGCGGATCCTTCATCTTCCGTCTGTCGCGCTCCAGCGGGAGATGGATCCGGCTGAACCGCGGAGCCAACAACTGGGTCAACACGATGCACGTCGTCAACAGCGACACGGTGTACGTCGGAGGGAACTTCAGCGCGGTGAGGAACGGGAGTCCGTTCATCAGTGCGCGCCGGGTCGTCGGGTACACGTATCCGATCGGCGACCCCCCCGCGCGGTACTTCGCGCTCGGGGATGAAACGGGAAACGGAGTCAACGACGCGGTCCTGGCGATCACCGACTTCGGGGGCAACATCGTGGTCGGCGGGCAGTTCGACACTGCGACGAATTCGGGCGGCGGCGCCATCGTCGCGAACCGAATTGCCACCTGGGACGGAACGCTGTGGAGCGCGCTCGGCACGGGGGTGTCGGGTGGGCTCTACGCCCCACACGTCCGGGCGCTTCAGACGTTCGGCACGGATCTTTACGCCGGCGGATGGTTCACGAGCGCGGGTGGCGCCGACTCGAGACACATCGCCAGGTGGATCGACATTCCAGCGCCCGCTCCGCCGGTCGGCGTACGCGAGGGCGTCGCGGGCGGTCCCGATCTCGCCGTGACGGTCGCCCCGAATCCGTTCGCGTGGGAGACGCGGATCTCGTTCGCGTCACCGATGCTTGCGCGCGTGACGCTCTCCGTCCACGACGTGCAGGGTCGTCGGGTCCGCACGCTCCTCGAAGCCGAGGGAGTGGAGGGCGTGCGCACGGCCAGTTGGGACGGCCGCGACGAAGAAGGCCGGCGGCTCTCGTCCGGCGTGTACTTCGTGCGGCTCGAGCGGGATGGCGTCCCCGTGAGCCGGCGGGTCGTGCTCACCCGTTAGTGTGCCGTCTCGAGAATCTTGCTTCCTTTCATATTGGATGGCTCCGAGCGGCAGGAAGCCGGGGGACCCCCTCGCCCGCCGTTGCTGCTCGGACTCACCAGGCAGTTGCGGGAGTCTCGGTACTTCTCATGACTTTCGAGATGGAACACGAGTCGGGTCCCCCGGGCGGCTCCACTCTCAGTGAAAGCGCAGGAACTGCCGCGGGATGTCGCAGCTCGCCG